>CAXRHS010000324.1:0-4743 GCA_964230235.1 Myxococcota bacterium | reverse complement strand
TCGCAGCCGTTCTTCGTGGCAGAAGTCTTCACGGGTTCGCCGGGCAAGTACGTCAAGCTCAGCGACACCATCAAGGGCTTCAAGATGATTTGCAACGGCGAGCTCGACCACATTCCAGAGCAGGCGTTCTTGATGTGCGGCGCGATCGAAGAAGTCATCGAGAAAGCCAAGACGCTGTAAGCGTCGATCTGGGGTCGCCATGCAGGTCACCATCGTCACGCCGGTTGGCGTCAAATTTGCCGGAGACGCGGCGTCGGTCATCGCGCCTTCGCAAAGCGGTGACGTCGGCATTCTGCCAGGGCACCAGCCGCTGATGGCGGCGCTGCGCACCGGCCCGGCGGTCGTCACCATTCCCGGCCAGGAGCCGCTGCACCTGGTGGTCGATGGCGGCTACGTCCATGTCGTCGATGGCGAAAAAGTCTCGATCGTCACTGAGTTGTGCGAGGGTTGGCGCGACATCGATGTGGCGGCGGCAAAGGCTGACTACGAGGCCGCGCTGGCCCTGCTGCAAAAGGCCACCGAAGAGACCGAGTCGGCGACCTGGAAGCTCAAGAAGCATGACGTGGACCTGGCCGACACTCGGATTCGTGTCGCCGCGACACGACCGTAAGCGACGACGTCACAACGACCATGCGCACCGCCATTGTGTTGGGTTGTTGCGCGCTGACGCTGGCAGCCTGCACGACCTCGACCGCAGTCTTAACCTGGCACGAGGCGTGGAAAGCGGAACAAGTGGGCGACCTTGAGCGGGCAGAGCGCGGCTACGCGGCCGCGTTTGAGCGCGATCCGAGCCTGGTCGGCGCGCAGTGCAATCGCATCCGGCTGGTCGCAGCGCACCCGGACCGGGCCACGCAAGCGCAGACTGCGCTGGATGCGCTGATCAAGGCCAAGGCAGCAGCGCCGGAGGTTGCCGTGACGTCGGCATGGGCCGCGCTCGCCGATGGCAAGCCCGAGGTGGCGCGCAAGCGCCTGGATGCAGCCCGCAAGCTGACCGATCTGGACCGGCCCGATGTGCATGCGGCCTCCCGCGCGACACGGCTGCGCGTGTTGGGCGCTCAGGGCCAGTTTGCCGAAGCCTTGGCCAGTGCGCGCGCTGTGGACCGTGCCCTGCGGGCGACCGCGGACCGGGAATTCGTCGCCGTGGTCGGCTGGAACGGCGACGACGTAGCCTTGGCCGAGAGTGCGGCACCCGAAGGCGCTGAAGTGGCAGTGTGGACCGCGGCCGCGCGCGGCGATCACCGCAAAGTGGTTGCGCGGGCTAGGCAATTGGACCGCGCGGCCGCCGCCGTCGCCACCCTGGCCATCGTCGCCTGGTCGCAAGCGCGGTCGGGCGATCGCGATCAAGCAGCGGCGTGGCTGGCGCAGGCCCAGGGCCGCGACCCGGGCGACGCCACGGCCACCCAAGTCGCAGCCGCGCTGGCGCTGGCGGACGGCCAAGCGGCGCTGGCACGCGATGCGTTGGCCGGATTGGTCGCGCGGATGCCGGCGGCGCCAGCCGCAGCCTGGTTCAACCTGGCCGTTGCGCAACTGCGGCTTGGCGATCCAGCGGCTGCGCACCACAGTTTCGCGCGGGCCGCGGCGGCGTGTCCGACCTGCACGGCTGCCGCGCGCAACCGCGACGTACTGGCCATGCTGGTTGGTGAGGGACAGTGACCCATCGGCGGGTGCAGGTCTTCGCGCCAGCATCGGTCGGCAACGTCATCGCCGGCTTCGACGTGCTGGGCGCGGCAGTGGCCCCGTTGCGGGGTCCGGCCTTGGGCGACAACGTCCTGGTCGAGGCGGCACCGCAGCCAGAGTTGGTGGTCCGCGGCCCGTATGCACAGCACGTGCCGGCCGGCTGCGCCGACAACCTGAGCTGGCGGGCTGCGGTTGCTGTTGCGGCCAGCCGTGGTGTGCCTTTGCCACCGCTCAAGATGACTTTGCACAAGGGCATGCCGGTTGGCAGCGGCCTGGGATCGTCGAGCGCCAGTGCCGTGGCGGGCGCGGTCGCCACCGCCGCCTGGTTGGATGGCGTAACCGAAGCGGACGAGGCTGCGTTCGTGCTTTGGCGCCAACAGCGGACGGTCGAATTGCTGCAGGCCGCGGGCAGTGCAGAGGCCCACGCGGCTGGTGCCGCCCACTTGGACAATGTGGCACCGTGTCTGCTGGGTGGGCTGCAACTGCTGACGCCGTTAGGCCCACGTGCACTGCCGGTGCCGGAACGCCTGTGCTGGCTGTTGGCCAGTCCGGCTCTGGAATTGGCAACTCGCACAGCGCGCGCCGTGTTGCCGACGAACTTGCAGCGGTCGACGGCCATCGCGCACAGTGCCAATCTGGCAACCGTCGTCCATGCTTTGCACGTCGCCGACGATGCGCTGCTGCAAGCCAGTTTGCGCGACATTGTCGCCGAGCCCCACCGCGCTGCATTGATCCCCGGCTTTCGCGCTACGCAGGCGAGCGCCCTCCGCGCAGGCGCCCTTGCCTGTTCGCTGTCGGGTGCTGGACCGGCCATGCTGGCGGTCGCCTTGCCCGAAGTCGTCGACGCCGTTTGCGCAGCACTGGCAGCTGGCTTTTCGGATGCTGGCGTAGCCTGTACGGTTCGTGTATGCGCCATCGACGGCCGTGGCGCGCGACCGGGGGCGGGCGATGTGGTGGACCAGTAGCGGCGACCCTACGCTGAGGGTGTCGCTGCGCACAGCTTTGGCATCCAATTTCGCGCCAGACGGCGGCTTGTTCTGCCTGTTGCCGGAGCCGTGGTCTGACTGGGACGCGCTGTTGAACCTGCCCTGGCCCGACCGCGGCGCCGAGATGCTGGTGCGGCTGGCGGCCGGTTCGCTGGATGAGCGGTCGCTGCGATCGGCAGCCCGCACGGCATTGAGTATTCCAACCCCGCTGGTGCCATGTGCGGACGGCACCGCCTGCTTCGAGCTTTTCCACGGACCGTCGCTGGCCTTCAAGGACTTTGGGGCCCGCATGCTGGCGCGGCTGCTGCCGTTGGTCGACGACCAACCGGACCGTCCGCGAACCATCCTGACCGCGACCAGCGGCGACACCGGCGCGGCGGTGGTGGCGGCGTTCTTGGGTGTGCCGAATACGCGCGTGGTGGTGCTGTACCCCAAGGGTCGGGTGTCTGCACTGCAAGAGCGCCAGATTGCCACGATGGGCGGCAATACCGCAGCCTTGCAGGTCGCCGGGTCCTTCGACGACTGCCAGGCCATGGTCAAGGCGGCGTTCGCTGACGCGGAACTGGCGCGGACCCTGCGCCTGACCTCGGCCAATTCGATCCACGCCGGACGGCTGGTGGCGCAAATCACGTATTTTTCAGAGTTGTGCGCGCAGCTGCGCGCCAAAGGAACGGAGCAGCAACCGGTGGTGGCGATTCCCAGTGGCAATTTCGGGCATCTGGCCGCGGCACTCTACGCCAAAGCGCTGGGCGCCCCACTGGGTCCTTTGGTGGCCGCGACCAACCGCAACCGCACGGTGCCCGACCACCTCGACGGCTTGGGTTGGCGGCCGCGGCCGAGTGTAGCCACGCCATCGAACGCGATGGACGTCGGCGCGCCGAACAACTGGCTGCGCATCGAAACCCTGTATGGGGGCGACCTGCAGCGCCTGCGATCCGAACTGCGCTGGGGCAGCGCGGACGACGGCGCGACATTGGCCACGATCGACAAGTGCCCAGCAAACGGCATGTTGGTCGATCCACACACGGCGGTTGCATTGACGGTGCTGCGGCAGGTGTGCCAGCCAGGCGAGTCTGGCGTTGCCGTTGCGACCGCGCACCCGGCCAAGTTTGCTGATGTGGTCGAGGCGCGGATCGGTCGACCGGTGCCGCTGCCAGACGCGCTCAAGACCATCGCGACCCGAACAATTCCAGTGCGCCCGCTGCCTGCTGATCCGGAGGCGTTGTGCGCGTGGCTGCGCAAGCCCGGCATGGTCGCAGCGAGCTGAGGATCCGTGTAAAAACAAGTCGATCGACACAAGCGCGGAGCGGAGCGGCGAGTCGACTTGCAAAGTCGCGGGCTTGCGACCCTCTTGGCAAGCAACGGGCCAACGTGGAAAATCGAATAGATTTTACACGGGCCCTGACCTCAACCGACAGAAACCAAGACGGTTTCCGGTCGTGCGTTGACATGGCGCGCGCCGCCGAAGCATCCTACCGGGTCCGCGGTCGTCCGCCTTGGGTGTGTCGGCCGCCCGCCAGCGTCACAGCGTCGACCCAACGTGCGGTGCTGGCGTCCGCAGGCCTGTGTTTGCCTTGCCTGTTGCGTGGGTCGCGCGTTCGCGCCTTGCAGACGACCCGAAGCTCCGCCTTCGCAGCGGACGCTGGATCGAATTGTGGTGGCGTGACTGTCAGGAGCCCGATGCGTTTCTGCCCCGACACGGAAAAAATGGCTGCAGTTGAAACCGACGCTGCGCGTGCCCCGGCCAAGGCCTGGCGCGCGTTGGTGGGAGGCATCGCGATCGCGGCGCTCGCAAGCTGCGGCGCGACCAATTTTGACCGCTTCGCCGGATCCAAGAAGTACCGGCAGTTGCCGGCTGGCGCGGTCGTACGCGTGGTCGACACGCGTGCAGAACTGCCGCAACCGGTCGAGGTGCTCGGAACGCTCAAGACCAGCACGCGCGGCGACCCGGCGGATCGGACCGAGGCGGAAGGGGCGTTCAAGCGCAATGCGCCCGTGTACGGCTGCGATGCGGTGGCGGAGTTGAACTCGGTCCGCATCGAAATCCCGGTCAAGCGCAAGAACCGCGTGCTCGGCGCCG
>CAXRHS010000323.1:0-2585 GCA_964230235.1 Myxococcota bacterium | reverse complement strand
GCGAAGACGACCCCAAGGTCAAGCCGGTGGCCGGCGACCTGTGCTACCAGGGCAAGCGCTTGACCTGCAACGCGGCTGGCGACATCAGCGACAACCCGTGCCCTGCCGGCGCGGCGTGCCAGACCACCACTGGTGCCAGCGGTCCTGGCAGCGCGACCTGCGGCGCCAAGCCCTGCGGCCATTGCGACGACGGCAATCCCTGCACCACCGACGGCTGTAGCAACGGCAATTGCACGCACACCAACAACACCGCGGCATGCGACGACAAGAACGCGTGCACGACCGCCGACGCCTGCTCGGCGGGCACCTGCAAGGGCAAGCCCAAGGACTGCAGTGACGGCGTCGCCTGCACCACCGACTCGTGTGTCAACGGCGCGTGTAGCAACCAGCCCAACTCCGCCGCTTGCAACGACGCCAATCCGTGCACCGCCGACAGCTGCGGCCCGACCGGCTGCCAGAACAAGCCGACCAACGGTCCCTGCGACGACGGCGACCCCTGCGCGGTTGGGGGCGGCTGCCAGAACGGCGTCTGCAAGCTCGGCGCCGCCAAGGACTGCGACGACGACAATCCTTGCACCGCTGACGGGTGCAAAGCCGGTCAGTGCACCAACGCGGCGGTCGAGGGCGGCTGCGATGACGGCGACGCCTGTTCGGTCGACGACTACTGCGCGGCCGGTCTGTGTCTGGCCGGCGGCCCCAAGCCGTGCAGCGACGGCAACGCTTGCACCGTGGACAGTTGCGTAGCGGGCAGTTGCGTGCACACCTCTGGTGCAGGCAGTGAGCCGGTCGCGGCCTGTGATGGGAATTACGTTGTCAAGACCAATCCTTGCACGGGCCAATTGCTGGCAAAGCAGGCATGCGCGACCGGCCTGGTTTGCGTCGACGGCGCATGCGTCGCGCCTGCGGTCGGTGGGGGCTCTGTCACCCAGGCAGACGCCGGCGGCAAGTCCGACACCGCTACGGCTGGCAATTCAGCTGCGTCGGGCAAGCCCGGTGCTGGCGCGGGTGGCAGCGACGGCGGCTTTGCTGTCGCCGATTCGTCGGCCTCCCCCGCGGGCACCGGTCAGGTGAGCAACAACCCGCCGTCGCTTGCGCCGTCGTGTCAGTCGGGGCCAGCCAGCTCAGGTACCGGCTGGGCTGTGTTGGCGGCGCTGTGTGCGCTCGGCTTGACCCGCCGCCGAATTTGAGTGACAAGGGCGCCTCCCCGCAACCGGAGGCACGCCCGTGGCAAGCTACCCTTTCGAAACCTTCTGTGCGCTAAACCTCGACACCGACCTGGTGACGTTGGACCTGTCGCGGCTGTACCCACCGGACGTGGACGCGGCGGCCGTCCGCGCGCGGCTGGCGACGTGGACGCCTAGTTGCCAGTTCATGCAGCAACTGGAAGGTGGCGCAGTCGCGAATCCCGACGAAAAGCGCATGGTCGGCCACTACTGGCTGCGCGCGTCGCGGCTGGCCCCGGATCCCAAGCTGCGCGACGCCATCGAAGCCACGCTCGACCGCGTGCAGCGCTTTGCCGACGATGTTCACAAGGGCAAGGTGGCGCCGCAGATGGGCGACCGCTTTGACCGCATCCTGGTGGTGGGCATTGGCGGGTCGGCGCTGGGTCCGCAGTTCATCGCCGCAGCGCTGACCTCGCCGCACGACCGCATGGCGGTGCACTTTTTTGACAACACCGACCCCGATGGCATCGACCGCACCCTGGATCAGGTCGGCGCGCGGCTGTCGACCACGCTCACGCTGGTCATCAGCAAGTCGGGCGGCACCAAAGAGACCCGCAACGGCATGATCGAGGCCGCCGCCGCCTACCAGCGCGCGGGGCTCGACTTTGCCAAGCACGCGGTGGCGGTGACCGGCGAGGGCAGCGAGCTGGACCGGGTCGCCAAGGCGCGCGGCTTTCTGGCCACCTTTCCGATGTGGGACTGGGTTGGCGGGCGCACCAGCGTCTTTTCGGCGGTGGGGCTGCTGCCGGCGGCCTTGCAGGGGCTCGACATCGCCGAACTACTGGCCGGCGCGGGCGAAATGGACGAGGCGACCCGCAAGCTGGATCCGCTCGACAACCCCGCGGCCTGGCTGGCCTTTGCCTGGCACGAGGCCACCGGCGGCGTCGGCGCGCGCGACATGGTGGTGCTGCCCTACAAGGATCGCCTGGAGCTGTTTTCGCGCTACCTGCAGCAGCTGGTCATGGAGTCGCTCGGCAAGCAGCACGACCTGACCGGCAACGAGGTGTGTCAGGGCATTGCGGTGTACGGCAACAAGGGGTCGACCGACCAGCACGCCTACGTTCAGCAGTTGCGCGACGGGGTGCGCAACTTCTTTGCGACGTTTATTGAGGTCCTGCAGGACCGCGAGGCCGACCGGCCCGACCTGCAAGTTGAGCCAGGAATCACCAGTGGCGACTACTTGTCGGGGTTCCTGCAGGGCACGCGCAAGGCGCTGTCCGATGCGGGTCGGCCCAACCTGACGCTGACGGTGCACGACTGCGGGCCGCATACCATTGGCGCGCTGATCGCGCTGCACGAGCGCGCCGTCGGCCTGTACGCGCATCGGGTCGGCATCAACGCCTACCACCAGCCCGGCGTCGA
>CAXRHS010000322.1:0-9593 GCA_964230235.1 Myxococcota bacterium | reverse complement strand
GGTCCAAGTCGTGCGCGCCGTCATCCACTTGCAGTCGGTCGAGAGCAAGGTGCTCGACAACGGCGTCGGCTACGCCAAGGTCAAGAACTTTCAGCGCGGCACCGCAGCCGAACTCGGCGAGGCCATTGACGACCTGCTGCGCGCGGGCGCCCACCGAACCCTGGTGTTGGATCTGCGCGACAACCCGGGTGGCTTGCTCGACGAGGCGATCCGCGTCTGCGACCTGTTCATCACCGCCGGTCCGGCCGTCACCACCGTGACCGGAGGTCAGGCCAAAGATGTGCGGCTGGTCACCGGCAACGGCCGGTTTGGCCAGATGCCGCTGGCAGTCCTGGTCAACGGTCACTCGGCCAGCGCGAGCGAGGTTGTGGCGGGGGCGCTCAAATACTCTGGTCGCGCCATCGTGGTCGGCGAACAGACCTTTGGCAAAGGTTCGGTGCAGGTTCCGTTCGAAATTGAAGAGGCCGCGCTCAAGCTGACGATCGCCAAGTACCTGGTTCCCGGCGACCTGTCGATCCACGGCAAGGGCATCGCGCCCGACATTGGCATTGCGTTCGTGTCGGCCACGCGCGAACAAGTCAGCCTGTTTGGCGGCCCCAAATACTCGCGCGCGACCCGGCGTGCGCGCGCCGCGCTGGAATCACAGCCGCCCGAGCCGCCCAAAGTACAGCTCAAGGTCCTGCTGCCCGATGCCAGCGAGCGCGGCGAGCCCGACGCCGAGACACCGACGGAAGTGATGGAGCGCGAGCCGCGCCAGCGCGCAGCCGTGATCCTGCGCCGGGTTGGCCATCCGCAGGCCGCCAAGATGCTGGCCGCCGCCGCCCAAGATGTCGCCCAGATGGCCCGCGACGACGATGCGCAGCTGGTCGCTCACCTCAAGCGCCAGGGGATCGACTGGCGGCCCGGACCAGCGGCGGTAGCGCCCAAGCTCCGGGTCGAAATCGTGGACGGCGCGCAGGGTCTGCATGCCGAAGCCGGCGAAATCCTGCGACTGGCGGTGACGCTGACCAACCAGGACACGGCACCCGTGCACCGCCTGCATGTGCAGACCCGCTGTGACGATGCCGCTTTTGACGGCCACGAGCAGCTGGTCGGGCGGTTGGACCCCGGCCAGTCGCGCACCGTTCCCCTGTCGGTGCGGGTTGGGCTGCGCCACGGCAGCCTCAAGGTGCCATTGCACGTCATCGCGGCGCAGGATGGCCACCTGCTGTCGTTGCAAGACACGGCGATCCTGGCCGTGCAGGGTCGACCCTTGCCGGAATTCGCGTTCCAGCTCGAACTTGACGACGCCCCCGTCAGCCCGGCCAAGGCTGCGGGGCCGGTCGACGGGGTGCTGCAACCTGGCGAAACGGCTCGCTTGCGCGTGCGCGTGCGCAACGATGGCGCGGGGCTGGCCCAGACCACGGTGGTCAAACTGCGCAGTCTATCGGGTCAGCGGGTTCACCTGGCCGAAGGCCGCGCGCGCGTGGGTCCGCTGGCGCCTGGCGGGTCGGGCGAGGCTTCGATTGTGCTGCGGGCCGTGGACCTGGAGCCCAAATTGCTTGGCCGCAAGCGCGCCGCGGACTGGGAGCCGGCGCGGCTGGAGTTGACGGTCGCCGACGAGAGCCTGGGCGTCGATCGGGTCCAGGTGGTTCAAGTGCCATGGGCGCGCCAGCCGCTGCAGTCCGCGCCCGCCGCAGACGCTGAACGCTTGCGAGGCCTCGTCCGAACGGCCTGGGACGAGGCGCCGCGCGTACAGGTCGCCGGCGGCGAAGTCGCGGCGGGGCTGGGCCAGAGCGATCACTGCTGGTACGACTTGCGCGCCGAAGTGCAGTTCGGCGACGGCACCCGCGGCAGCCGCTTCGTTACGGCCAGCGTTGGTGGGACCAAACAGTTCTACCATGACTGCAGCGGCCACGCGAAGTTGCGCGTGCAACCGCGGCTGCGCTTGGACCCCGGCCTGAACGTGCTGTCGCTGCTCGCCCAAGCGGGCACACGCCGCAGTGGCGACCGAACCGTCCTGGTACACTGCGCCGTCAAAACCAAGTAGACTTGCGGCGCGGCCGTATCGCCGCACGCAGTCCAGTGCGTCGGTCGGTTCGACCGCCGGGACTCGAAATGCGCCGTTGGCGCGCGGTATTTTCCACCCGAATCAGGCGCTTGCGTGGGCGCCGGCCGGGTGCAACCTGACCAGCCGGGAGCGTGCGACCCATGAACGTCCCTGTCCGCCTTGTCCGATGCCCAGTCTGGGCGCTCGCCGTGTTCTCGCTCGCCGCTGCGTTGCCGGCGGCGCCCGTGCGCGCAGAAACCACCGAACAAGAAGAGTACGAGCGCAAGAAGAAAGAGCGCGAGGCCGCAGAAAAGGCCCGCGCCACCGCCGAGGTCAAGGAATCCGAAGAGCAGCGCGAGGCCCGCGAGCGCATTGAGAAAAAGGAAGAAAACGTCAAGGCCGCGCGCAACAAGTTCGCCGCCGCCGCGCAGGCCGCTGCCAAGCGCCAGAACGACAGGGGCCTGGAGTATATGGAGCAGGCCTGGCTGCTCGACCCGATCAACATGGACTATCCGCTGAACACGGCGCAGTTCGCCAAAGCGCTCAACAAGGTCGAGTTGGAGTTCAAGGCGCTGGCGGCGGTCAAAGTGCTGGCGAAGAAAAACCTTGCGGCCATGGATCCTGCCGCGCCTAAGCGCGGGTATTTCGAAGAAGAATTGGCGAACGCCAACCTGCGCATGGAGACGCTGCGCAGCAAGCTGTCGACGGGCGTCATCAAGATCACCGTCGATCCGCCCGTGTGCGAGATTTTCGTCGAGGGCGCTTTCGTCGGCATCGGCTCCGGCGAGATGGACACCATCACCGGCCAGCGCAAAATCGAGACAAAGTGCATTGGTTATCACGACTTTGAGAAGTTCGAGAACGTCCGCGAAGGCGATCCGACCCATAGCAAGATGAAACCAACCCCGATCCCGTACTTTGGCAAGCTGGTCGTCAAGGTCAACGAGGCCGACGGGGTCACGGTCTACCTCGACGACGTGCCGAGCCAGCAGCGCTTGGGCGAGAAGCCCACCAAGGAAGGCACGATCACCGGTGCTGGCACCAAGGAGCAGCCGTTCGTGCTGGCGGCGCGCAAGTGGATTATTCGCTTTCAAAAAGAGGGCTTTGACCGCTGGCACCGCCGCATCGATGTTCGGCGCGATCAGGTGACTGTGGTTGAGGCAACGCTTGAGTCGCTGGCGCAATTGGACGGTTCGGGGCCAGACAAGGCACAGCCCGGGGCCAAACCGGACGCCGCGCCGGCCAAGCCGGGCGACAAGACCCCGGACAAGGCGCCCGAAAAGACTGCGCCGAAGTGAGGGCCTGGAAATGATTTACTCAATCATTTCTTCGGCCCGTTTGCTTGCTCAGTGGGTCGCCAGCTCGCGGCCTCGAAGGCCGACTCGCGGCTCCGCCTTGTGCCAAGAGTGTTCAACTTATTGTTTTCCAGTCCCTGAGAGCCGCAGCATGACCGCCCCCTTTGTTGCGCTGGCCGGCTTGCCGGTGTGGGCCGGTGAAGAATCGGTGTCGTCGACCGCAATCGCGCTGCGGGAAGGGTTGGCTCGCCGCCGGCGCGCTGGGGATGCCTTGGCCCTCTACGGCTGTCCAGTGCGCGTGTAGGCCGGGCGGGCGAGGATTTGCGTGGCGACCGTCGCTTCACCCCAGGCCGAGGCCGCCCACCGCCGGCAAAGCGCCTTGGCCAAGGCACTGGTGCCGTTCGTCGCGTTTGCCCGCCTGGCGCGCGACACGATCTTGCACATCGTTCGCAGCCGTCGCGCCAAAGGTGCGGTGTGGCAGCAGATGTACGCGATCGGCAACCAGAGCGTGCTGTTCCTCACCGTGACCATCGGCTTCCTGGGCATGATCCTGGTCTATCAGGTGTCCACGCAAGTGGCTAAAATCCTGCCGGATTTTTCGATGATCGGCCCGGCGTTCCTGCAAATCATGATCAAGGAGTTCGCGGCCACCATCTCGGGGCTGATGATTGCCACCCGGGTCGGCTCTGGCATCGCCGCCGAGATCGGGTCGATGGTCGTCACCGAGCAGGTGGACGCGCTGCGGATGTGCAATGCGGACCCGGTCAACTACCTGGTGACCCCGCGCTTCATGGCGTCGGGCGTGATGATGGTGTGCCTGTCGATCTATGCGGTGCTCATCGGCGAAATTACTGGGATGATGACGGGTTACCTCGGCTTTGGTATCCACCCCTTGACCTTCTTGTCGCTGCAGTTGGTCACCAAGGCCGACGTGATTTCGGGACTGGTCAAGGCGTTTGCCTATGGGTGCACGATTCCGCTCATCGCCGGCCAGGCTGGGCTGGAAGCGACCGGTGGCAGCGAGGGCGTCGGCTGGGCCACTACGCGCTCGGTGGTCAACGCATCGTTCGCGGTGGTGGTGCTCGATTTCGTGATTTCGGGCGCAATCTTTGTTATTTTCTAGGCCCTTGCGACAACGGCGCCGGATCGGCGGTGGGAGCGCGGCAATGTACGGCACCAAGACAGGTTTTCTCGCAAGGCTGGCCGTGCTCGGCGCGCTTGCCGTTGCGTGTAGCGAAGAGGGCACGGGCGGCGCGGCGGATAGCGGCGCGGCTGGCGCGGACAACGGCGGCTTGGGCGGCGACCTGTTCGCCCAAGAAGACGGCTTGCAGCCGACCCTGGACCTGGGCGGCGGAGCAGATGTGGCAACCGAAGACGCGACGGTCATAGACGGCGGCGGCAACCCCGACCTCGCCGCGCAGGACACCCCGGTGCCGCGTGGCGGCACATTTGGCGCTCCCTGTTCGACCAACGCCGACTGCGACAGCGGCTATTGCGTACCGAGCCCCGGCGGCAATGTGTGCAGCAAGCAGTGCGAATCCAGCTGCCCCAACAATTTCAAGTGCGTACCCAAGACCAACCCGTCGGGCGACATCACCTACCTGTGCGTGCCCGGAAATCTGGCGCTGTGCGACCCCTGCACACTGAACGCCGACTGCAACGACAGCAACGAGACCGGCAACATCTGCGTCAAGTTTGGCAACGAGGGCAGCTTTTGCGGCGTGCTGTGCGGGGCCGGCAAGCCCGCGTGCCCCAACGGCTACGTCTGCGAAGACCAGGTCGACCCCGAGAGCGGCAAGGGCAGCAAGCAGTGCGTGCCCAAGGACGGCAAGCTGTGCACTTGCAGTCAATTGGCCGCCAGCCAGAGCAAGTCGACCACTTGCACCACCAAGAACTTCTACGGCACCTGCAGCGGCACCCGCGCGTGCAGCGCCAAGGGCTTGGGCGAGTGCACCGCGCCGGTCCCGAAAGCCGAAGAGTGCAACGGCGTCGACGACGACTGCAACGGCCTGACCGACGACTTCCAGTCCACCGCCAAGTGCGACAAGAAGAACGAATTCGGGGCATGCGCCGGCAAGGTCATCGAGTGCGTCAACGGCGCACCCATCTGCGACGCTCCGACGCCCGCGCCCGAGACCTGCAACGGCAAAGACGACAACTGCAACGGCAAGACCGATGAAGGCCTGTGCGACGACGGCAACCCGTGCACCAAGGGCAGCTGCAACACCGACGGCAGCTGCAAGCAAGCGTTTGAGAACGGCATCCCCTGCGACGACAACAGCACCTGCACCAGCAACGACAAGTGCAACAACGGCGAGTGCAAGGGTACCGGCGCGCTGGCGTGCGACGACGCCAACCCGTGCACCAAAGACGACTGCGACGGCAGCAGCGGGTGCACCCACAACCCGACTGACGGCCCATGCCCCGACGACGGCAAGCCGTGTACGCAAGACGTTTGCAAAGCAGGCAAGTGCGAGCACCCGGCGCAGAGCGAAGGCGGCCCGTGCCCAGACGACGGCGAGGCGTGCACGCAAGACATCTGCCAGGGCGGCAACTGCAACCACCCGGGCGTCGCGGACGGCGGCAAGTGCCTGGACGACGGCGATGTGTGCACGCAGGACGTGTGCAAGACTGGCAAGTGCGCGCACCCCGCCATGCCCGACGCCACCACCTGCGCCGACGACGGCAACCCCTGCACCGCAGACCAGTGCCAACTGGGCAAATGCGCCCACCCGCCGGTCAGCTTTACCGTGCCCTGCGCCGACGACGCCAACCAGTGCACCGCCGACGTCTGCGACAAGGGCGGCTGCACCCACCAGAAGTTGGGCTCGGACAAGTCGTGCCTGGATGACGGCGACCCGTGCACCCAGGACGTCTGCGTCAATGGCGCCTGCGGCCATCCCCCGGCCACCAACAACTCGAATTGTTTGGACGACGGCATCTTGTGCACCAACGACGTCTGCAACAACGGCAAGTGCACCCACCCACCCAACAACAAGCCGTGCCTTGAGGACGGCGAGCCGTGCACGCTCGATGTGTGCGCCAACGGGGTTTGCTCTCACCCGGCGGGCAACACCAACGCGCCGTGCGCCGACGACGGCAACGTGTGCACCAAAGACGTGTGCCAGGCCGGCAAGTGCGCGCACCCCAACAGCGCCAACAACCCGTGCGACGACAACAACCCCTGCACGCTCGGCGACTACTGCGAAAGCGCCAGCGGCAACTGCAAGGGCGCCGCAGCGCTCAAGTGCAACGACAACAACCCGTGCACCAACGACAATTGCCAGGCGTTCAAGGGCTGCGCCTACGAGGCCGCCGACAACATTCTGTGCGATGACGCCAACAGCTGCACCACCGGCGACAAGTGCATCGGCGGCAAGTGCACCGGCGTCGGCACCAAGACCTGCGACGACGGCAACCCGTGCACCACCGACAACTGCACCGGCGGCTGCAAGTACACCAACAACACTGCGGCCTGTGCCGACGACAACAACCCATGCACCCAAGACGTGTGCGCCAATGGAGCGTGCAGCCACCCGGCCAGCAACAACAACCTGCCGTGCGGCGCCGCGACCGGCAACCCGTGCGTCGAGGGCCTGTGCATGGCGGGCAAGTGCAACGGCACCACGCTCGATGGCCAGGTCTGCAACGACGGCGACGCCTGCACCAGCAACGACAAGTGCGTCGGCAACGTCTGTAAGGGCCAGGGCTTCAAGAACTGCGAAGACGGCAACCCGTGCACGGCCGATTCGTGCGACCAGTTCGGCACTTGCGTGCACAAGTCGGCCGACGGCCAGAGCTGTGTCGCCAAAAGCGGCGATTGCCCGAGCGGTCAATGCGTGGCCGGGACCTGCCAGAGCAAGGCCGGCGTCACCTGCCAGGCTGAGTACGACGTGGACCTGTGCAGCTCAGTGCAGGTACCCGGCACTTGCAGCGCCAACGGCAAATGCGTCGCCAAGCAAGGCCAGAGCGGTTTCTCGTGCCCCGGCTGCAACGGCATCTGCTTGCAGTGCACGATTTTCGGCGGCATCCAGATCAAGTACTGCCTGGCTTTCTAGCATGGCCGTTGCGAAGCGTGTTGCCCTGGTCTGCGTCGGCCACTGGGCGGACGAGCCGCGCATAGATCGCTACCTGCCGTTCTCTGCTGGTGCCTATCGGGTCTACGCGGCGCTGGTGTCGCCCCCGCTGCCAGACTGCGAAGTGCGGCTGTTCGACATCGACCACGACAATGCGGCCGTGGTTGCCGAGCAGGTGCTGCAGTTTGCGCCCGATGTCGTGGGTGGCTCGGCGTACGTGTGGTCCCTGCCGCTGCTTTTGGAGGTGGCGGTCCAGGTCAAGTTTGCGCGGCCGTACACGCTGGTAGTCCTGGGTGGGCCGTCGGCGCGTCCAGCGATGCTGGATCTGCCGCACTACCGCGTCTGGCGTGACGCCGTCGATGCCCTGGTCGTCGGCGAAGGCGAAGCAGCGATGCGGGCGTTGGTGGCGGACGCAGACCTCAGCGCTTGGGCGCAGGTACCCGGTGTGGCGGTCCGCGACGGCGGCCGTTGGCGCGCGCCGCCCAGCGGTGATTCGGTGCTGCTAGATGCACTGCCTTCACCGCACCAACTGGACCTCGCTCCGCGCGGTCGCTCGGCGTCGCTGGAGACCTTTCGCGGCTGCCCGCTGTCGTGCGCGTTCTGCGAATGGGGGGTGTGGTCCGAAGCGAACCGCGTGTTCTCGCAGGCGTATCTCGAGCGCGAGTTGCAAGCCTACCAAGACACCGGCGTTGTCGGCGCCTTTCTGGTCGACGCCGGCCTGAACCTGAACCGCCGGGCGCTGCACAACCTGATGGTCGCCGAGGCGCAGGTTGGCTTTTTTCGCGACCACCCGCTGGCGACCGAGATCTATGCGGCGCATTTGCGCGACGAGGACTTTGCGTTCTTGTCGCGGGTGCGCTGCGGACGGCTGGGCGTCGGGTTGCAATCCAACGAAGACAGCGTGTTGCAGATTATGCAGCGACCGCACCACCGCGGCAAGTTCGAGCGCAATCTGGCGCGGCTTTCCGACATCGCGGACTGCGTGGTCGAGCTCATCGTCGGCTTGCCGGGCGATAGCTTCGCTGGGCTGCAGCGGTCGCTGGCGTATGCGGTCGCCTTGCCGTGCGTCGAAGTCCATGTGTACCACTGCCTGGCCTTGCCCGACGGCCTGATGACGCGCGCGCCTGCGGGCAGCGACTGTGACTTTGACCCGCGAACGCTGAGGATGCGCAGTTGCGTCGGTTGGCCGGCCGCCGACCTGGACCAGGCGCGGCAGTGGCTTGCCGATCAGGCGACCGCGCACGGCGGCGATGTGTCGGAAGATTATTGGAGTTTTCCTGGGTCTCGGCCGGCACGGACGGTGGGCGCGCGGCCGGATACCGGTCGGACGTATGCGCGGCCGTTACAGGCGGGCGAGGCGGCGGCGTTGGCAAGGGCGGTTCATGCGGCGGGCTGGCGGGTGGTGCGGGCCGTGCGCGAGGTGTCGGGGCTGATTGTCGTCACGGTCGCAGGCGAGGGTGGTCCCTTCACGCTTGAACTGGCGCCGCCAGGCATCGAAGCAAAGGCGTGGATGCAGGTAGACCAATGGGGTGTGGCGCATCGTGGGCCGGTCGCGGCGCCCGCCTTGACGCAATTGGCGGACGTCGCGGCGGCAGTGGTGCGCGGGCTGCAGGGGTATGCGTACGGGTTGCGCGACGACTTGGACTGTGTGAAAACCATCGCGCAAATGTGGCCGCAGGGAGGCAGCCACGCGGACCGAATGCACCTTGACAGTGGCACCGCTGTTGCTGGCGGCCTGCCAGCCTGCGGACTGAACAAAGCCCCCCTCTACAATTTCCTCCGCAATTGCCGGCCGCAGGTTGCGGTCGTTCATGACCATGCGCGCGCAGGTCTTCCAGCGCAGCACCGCATCTTCGTTGCCCACGGGCGCGAGTTCAATGCCCAGCTCAAACAGTCCCATAGCCTTGCGCACGCCCTGGAACACCCGGAACCCCGCAACCCCGCGGCGGTGCTGGGACTTGGCGCGGCGCTCAGCCACCAGGGCGCCGAAGCAGGGGCGGCTGTAGGCGTCGCTCCGCTGCGTAATGGCCGCCAATGAAACTTGGCCGGGTCGCACCGAGCCCCAGCCCCAGCCTTAGCTCCCAGCCTCAGCTCCCAGCTGCCCACCACCCCCCTTGTTCAAGTCTTTGACTACATTTGCTTCTCCCCGGCGCACCTGCGCCCGTGCCGCCCTGCGCTAGGCTAGGTCGCCCA
>CAXRHS010000321.1:0-6627 GCA_964230235.1 Myxococcota bacterium | reverse complement strand
GCCGGCGACGGCAGTGAACTTTCGCAGTGGCTACGGCCCGACGAGGGCGGCGAAGGGGTGCGCGCGTTGGCGCGGCGGCCGGGCGGCGGCTGGATCGCCATCGGCACCCGCACCCGCGACCTGTCGGCCGAAAAGGCCGTCGTGGCCAGCAACTATGACAAAGCCAATGCCTGGGCCGCGGCCGTCGACGCCGCTGGCAACCCCTTGTGGCAGCGCGAGTACGACGAGTACGGTTTGGAAGACGGCCGCGGTGGCGCTGTTCTGCCGGGCGGCGACATGGTGCTCGCCGGCGCGACCCGGCCTGAAAAAGCCAGCGCCGCCCAAAGCCCCGACATGCCCGATGGGCTGCTTTTGCGCATCGACGCCCCCAGCGGCAAAGACGGCTGCGACTGCCACTTTTTCGCCGATCTGCCGGCGCCCTCGACCCAGGCCGACCTGCCGGGGGCGGCGACGCTGGACGGCAACGCGGTGCTGGCGGTCGGGCACACGCTCGGCGGCAATGGTTTTGCCGATGGCTGGCTGCATGCGGTCAACGCCGAGGGCAAGGTGCTGTGGGACAAGGTGCTGGACAAGCCTGGCACCGACCGGCTGCAAGGGGTCGCGCGGGGGCCGGGCGGGTGGCTGGCGGTAGGCAGCACCGACTCGGCAGGCGCCGGCAAGCTCGACGGTTGGCTGGTGCTGCTTGACGCTACCGGCAAGGTGTTGATCGACAAGGCGGTCGGCGCTGCCGAAGACGACGTGTTGTTGCGCGCCGAGGCGCTGCCGAACGGCGGCTGGGTTGCGGTCGGCTACTCGTATTCGGCCTCCAAAGGCTCGGCCGACGGCTGGATCGTGGGTGTGGACAGCAACCTCGCCTTGCAGTGGGAGTTGCGCCAGGGCGACGTCAAGCACGACCAGTTTGGCGGCGTGGCGGTGGTCGGGTGGGGCGCCAGCGCGCGGGTGGTCGCGGCGGGTTTTCGAACCGCGTCGCTGGTCGTCGGGGCGGTCATGGAAGACGAAATGATCGCGGTCTTGGAACTGAGCGGCGCGGTCGCCATCGGCAACGACGGCAAGCCGATGCAGTATTTTTTCGACCGGGTCACCGGCAAGAACGGCGCCAACGGCACGTTTGACGAACTCAATGGCATCAGCCGGTCACACGATGGCGGCGCCATTGCGGTCGGCCGGGCCTCGGCTACCAATGGCGCGTCGCAGATCCTGGTGACCCGGCTGGACGCCAAGGGTGAGCGCATTTCCACCACCGCCGTAGACAAAAGCAGCACCGGCGGGCCACTGCCCAACGACGGAATTCTGCACGGCCTGGTGACCTTGCACGACGGCGGGCTGGTCGCCTACGGCATGGTCAACTACGGCGGCGCCGATGTGATCGGCCAGTCGTGGACGGTGCGGCTTTCGGCGCAGGACACCGTGCTCTGGCAGTACCCAGGCTTCAACGCGCCGCTGGGCGACGCGCGACTGCGCGGCGGCGTCCGGCTGGCCGGCAACCAGGCGGCCCTGACCGGCCTGCGCGAGACCAGCGATGGCCAGCGCCACGGCCTGGTGGCCCGGCTCGAAATCGCCAAGGGCAGTAGCCAACTTGCCGCGGGCCTTGCGAACGACACCCCGCCCTGCCTCGCCCTGCAATGTGACCTGTGGGCTGGCCCGCGGCCGGTGCGCCAGGCCGGCGGGTGCGACGACGGCAATGCCTGCTTGGACCAGGACCGCTGCCTGGGCGGCGCGTGCATTGGCTCGCTGACCCACGACTGTAGCGACGGCAACCCCTGCACGACCGACAGCTGTTCGGCGTCGGCGGGCTGCCTTGCTGCGGGGTCGAGTTCGACCGCCGCGTGCTCGGGCGACAACGTGTGCGCGGCCGGCAACTGCGGGCCGTGCCCCTGGGCGCTGACGACCTTTGGCGACCCCAAGATCCGGGAATTCGTGCTGGCTGGTGCCCCTGCCAGCCAGGCCGGCTGGTGGTTGGTTGGCTATCACACAACCAGCGTGCAGCCGTCCGACTACGACGGCAGCCTGGTCGCCCGCATCGACGCGGCGGGCGCGCAGGCGGCGATCTTGCACCTCGATGTCGTGGCCGGCGGCCTGGAGACGCTGCACGGCGTTGCGGCGACGGGCGATGGCGGCGCCTGGCTGACTGGCTGGAGCCAGCCCAAGACCGGAGGCGTTCGCAACCGGCTGTGGGTCCGCGTCGACGCCGCCGGCAAGCTCGTTTCGCTGGAGAACCCCGACGAGGTGGGGCCGCAGGCCTGGTTTGGCGCGGCAACCGACGGCAAGGGCACCGTGGTTGCCGTCGGTTACGGCGCGGCGAGCCCCACCGCCCGCAGGCCGGCCGCCGAAGCCCGCGATGGCGCCGGCAAGACGCTGTGGACCTATACCCAGCCCATCGCCGCCAGCCAGTGGATCGACGCCATCGCCGTACCCGACGGTTGGGTGGTGGCCGGCGACGATGACGTCAAGAACACCTTGCTGGTGACGCGGCTGACCCATGCCGGGTCCGCGGTGTGGTCGCTGGCCGTGCCGTCGTCGGGCGACGTCGAGCTGGTCGAAGTTCTGCCGCTGCCGGGCGGCGAATTGCTGGCCGTGGCCCGGCAGACGGTGATGAGTCAAATCGATATCCGCGTCGTGCGGTTGACAGGCGACGGCAAGGTCCTGGTCGACCAGACGCTTGCGATCGACGGCCACCAGCTGGTCAATGGCGCCTATCCCGCCGGGGCTGGCGCAGTGGTGGTGGCGCAAGCGGCGACGACCAGCGGAACGCCGGCCACGCTGGCCATGGGCATCAGTGCCGATGGCACGGTCGCTTGGAGTGGCGCACTGGCGCAGGCGTCCAGCGTCGTGCTCCACACCGTGTTTCCGCGGTCGGGGGGCGGCTGGCTCGGCTTTGGCGACTACAACAGCGGCGGCGACCGTCTCATCGCCGCGCGCTCGTTCTCGGCGACCGGCGCGTTTTTCTGCGGGCCAAAGTAGGCGCTTGCGTCCGCGCCTGGCCGCGCTTGCGCGCACGGCGACCCGCTTGCTAGGCTACGCGCCATGAAGATCGCCCGCCTTTTCCTCGTTTTGGCTTGCATTTCCACCCCTGGGCTGCTTTCGGCATGCGCTGACTCTTGCACCGAAACCTGGCCCGCCGCCAGCGGCTCGACCAAATACGTGTCGTCGGCCTGTGGTTCGTCGAGCGGCGACGGCACCCAGGCGGCGCCCTTCGCCAGTCCCGACCAGGCCGCCAAGGTCGCCAAGCCTGGCGACACCATCGTGCTCGCGGGTGGCGGTTACAGCGGCGCCCTGACCCTGCCCGGCGGCGTGAACCTGCTTGGGCCCGGCGCCGGCAAGGCCACCCTGGCGGCAGGCGGGCAGGCGGGCATCACGATTGCCGGCTCTGGCAAAACCACCATCACCGGAATTGCGGTCACCGGCGCGGCAGGCGTCGGCATTTCGTCGACCGGGGTGTCGCTGGTGCTGACCGACGTCGCCGTCAGCGGCACCAAGCCCACCGCCAAGGGCGAGGGCGGCCACGGAGTACAGGCCGAAGGTGGCGCAGAACTGGTGCTGGAGTCAGCCAAGATCCAAAACAACGTCGGCACCGGCGTGTTGGCGGTCGGAGTCGCCACGGTTTCCATCGTCGATCCCGCGTTCAAGCCCGGCGCGTCCGACGGCGGAACGGCAATCGTCGATCCGGCGTTTGCGCCCGCCAGCGTCATCAGCGGCAACGAGGGCGGCGGCGTGGCCATCGTCGATCCGGCGTTTGCGCCCGGCAGCAACGACGCTCCCAAGCTGCCGGTCCAGATCGCGGCAACCGACATCCGCAAGAACAAGAACTTTGGCCTTGCCCTGTTTGGCGGCGGCGCCTCGATCACCCGCACCGCGATTCGCGATACCCTCAAGACCGCGACGGGCGATTACGCGGACGGCGTCGTGGTGGCCAGCAGCGCCAAGACCAAGGCGGGCGCTTTGGTGGTCGACGCCCAAAGTGCGGTCACCGGCAATGGCCGGGCCGGCCTGCTCGCCGCGACCCAAGCGCAGGTCAGCGTCCATGGCGAGTTGAGCGGCAACGAAACCGGCGGCGCGTGGGTGCAGGGTGCCGGCGCGGTTCTGCAACTGGGCAGCAAAGCCCGCTTGCGCAACAACGGGCTATTGGGTGCCGGAGCCAACAAAGGCGGGCGCATTGAGGTCACTGGCGCCCGCATCGAGGCCACCCAGGCGCGCAAATTCGCCGAACCGACCGGCGGCTTGCCCGAAGAAGTGGGCGACGGCATCGGCGCGTTCAATGGTTCGAGCCTGCAGGTCAAGGGCGCGCGCATCGCCAACAACGCCCGCGCCGGAGTCATTGCGCATCAGCCCAAAGCCGGCGTCGGTGCCATCGGCATCGATATCGACATCAGCGGCAGCGACTTTGAGGGCGGTCAGTTCGGCATCGTGGTCAACAAGGCCGGCCTGGGCAAGCTGCCCGACGCGGTCGGGCTCAAAGGCGACAATAAGTTTGCCGCCGTCAAGAAAGACGTCGACAACGCCGGCAACTTGCTGGTTCGCAGCACCGTGTGCGCAGATCAGCTGCAAGATGCCGAGGCGTGTGCGCCCAAGCAGGCCACGCCCGCCGGCAAGTAGTCCTTTTTTCCGCTACTTGCCTTCTACCTTCTTGGCACCGTCTTTGTCCGCACAGTCCGCGCACGGCTTGCTGCCGCAATCGCTGCCACACGGCTTGGCGTCGCCAGCCTTGGCGGCGGGCGCGCCGGCAGCAAACTTGGCCGGATCGGCGTCGAATTTCTTCTTGCAGCCCGGGCAGCAGAAGGTGTAGGTCTTGCCGTTGTACTCCGAGGTCGGCGAAGTCGCCGACGGGGTGAAGCCCTCGCCCGACACCGGGCATTTGACTTCGCCGACGGCGGGCGCCGCAGGGACTGGCGCGGCAGCAGGGGCTGGCGCGGCAGCAGGGGCAGCGGCCGCAGCCGGCGTGGTCGCCGGTTCGGTCGACGCTTTGGTTTGGGCGCCGCCGCAGCCAGCGAGGGCGCAGCACAGCACAAGGGTCAGGACAGCAAACAGGGCCTTCATGGTTTCCTTGATCGCCGGCAGGGGTGGGGCAGGGCCGGGGCGGCAAAAGTAATCTGTTTGCGCAGGTTGTCCAGCAATGCCCGCGGCGTGCCTTGTCACCGCCGTGTCGCCGCCACCGACACCTCGGCGCGGGCCGGGTCGCGCCATTTGCGCGCACACGGCTCGGCCGACAGATACAGGTCGGCCACCAGGTCGCCAAGCTGCCGGCCCGCAGCGGTATCGCTGGCAAAGTGCACGCCTGCCTGCTCCCTTCGCCAGCCGACTTGGGCCGCGTAGGCGAGCAGGTCAACGCGCCGCGCGGGCAGCAGTTCTGCCAATAGCCGAGCAATCAAGCGCGCTTGACCGCCATGACCGCTTGGAAAGGCCGGGTGGCGCGGCACCGCAATTGCCGGCCGGACCCGCTGGTCCACCTGATGCGGCCGCGGTCGCAGCAATTGCAGCTTGCGCGCGAAAAGGACGGCGTCCAGGTCGGCCAGCGCCCGCCGCAGCAACGCCAGGGTGGCCGGCGCCCTGCGCGCGGTCAGACCGGTGCGGGCTAGGAAAAGCGGCACCAGGTCGCCCGCTTCCGCGACAATCGCCGTCACGTCAGCGGCCGTGCGTGTCGCCTGCAGCGCCAGCAGCACCTCGATTTCTCGCGTCGTGGCGGCAGCGTCCGGTTCAATTGCCAAGGGCGGCAAATGCGCCGCATCGACGCACGCGGGCCTTTGCGCGGCCAGCGTCCGGAACTTGGCTGCGACGGTGCCAACGGGATAGCGCGGAAGTGCGGCGAAGGCGCCGGTACCCCAACTCGCCAGCGCGGCCGCCGAGGCCAGCGCAGCGACCGCCCGCCGCACAGCGGTCACGATGCCGCCGGCGCGACCAGATCCACCGCGGCCTGCACCGACACGCTGCCCTTGTAGGTGTTGCGCTGCAGCTTGCAGACCACATCGACCGGTTCGCCGTTGCTGCGGCCCTGCCACAAGCGCCACGCGCCAAACGCCTTGACCGACGGCCGTGCCCAATACGCGCTGCCGGCACCGCGCACGTGCAGTCGCGCCGAGCCCCAGCCACCCGACTTGCCGATTTCTTGCAAGTCGCGGACTTCGCCGGGGCGCAACACAACTCGCGGCGCCTCGTTGCCGCGGCCAAACGGCTCCAGCGCCTCCAGGCGATCGAGCAGCCGCATGTCGCAGTCCACCGGCGACAGTTCGGCATCCGCTTGGTAGATCCGGGCTGCCGGCGTGGCGCCAAGGCGCTGGGCGGCGTGTTCGCTCAGCCGCTCGCGCAGCGCCGCGATGGCGTCGCCCTGCAGCGTAATGCCGGCCGCGAATGCGTGACCGCCAAACCGCTGCAAAAGGTCCGCGCCGGCCTCGCGCAACGCGCCAACCAGGTCGTAGCCCGGCACCGAGCGCCCCGATCCACGCGCCGTGCCGGTCTCGTCCACTGCAATGGCAAACGACGGCATGTGAAACGTCTCGACCAGCCGCGCCGCCACGATGCCGACCACGCCCGGGTGCCAACCGTGCTGGCCGACCACTACCGCGCCGGCCACCGGGCTCTCGCGCGCCAGCACCATGGCCTCCGCGACCATGGTCTCGGTCAGCGCCTTGCGGC
>CAXRHS010000320.1:0-2177 GCA_964230235.1 Myxococcota bacterium | reverse complement strand
TCAACTCCACGACGAGGTTGTCGTAGATGCCGTTGTCCCAGGTGCCGGCCAACCAGAACTTGACCTTGATCTGAACCTTGGGGTCGAGCTTGCTCAGGTCCAAGACCGGGCCGGTCGCGTACGACTTGGCAATGCCGCCGGGAATGGCGCTGTCGACGCACTCAAAATCATTGCCGTTATTGAAGTTGAGCGCGCACGCCGCCGATTTGGCGCCGGGCGGATTGGGCGTGGCGTCCAGACCCCAACCGCCCGACGAGTTGGCGGGCTTGCCGTCGAGCTTCCAGTCGGTCGCCGAGCACGCAAAATCGGTCTTGTACAGCTCGCCGGGGTTGCAGTTGGGAATCGGCGCGCTCTGGCAGCCCTTGGCTGGATCGCACGAATCGGTCGAGCACGGGTTCTTGTCGTCGCAGTCGCTGGCCGGCTTGGCGGTGTTCTGGCAGCCTTTTTGCTTGTCGCAGCTGTCGACGGTGCACTGGTTGCCGTCGTCGCAGGCGCCGTTGTCGCTCAGGCACTTGGCGGCTTTGCACACATCCTTGGTGCAGGCGTCGCCATCGCTGCAGGCCTGCGCGTCGTCGGCGACGTTGGCGCAGCCACCCTTGCTGTCGCAGCTGTCCTTGGTGCACGGGTTCTTGTCGTCGCAGCCCGCCACCACGCTCGCGCACTTGCCGCCCTTGCAGCCGTCGGTGGTGCAGGCGTCGCCGTCGGTGCAGGTGGCGGTGTCGGGCAGCGCGGCGTTCTTGCAGCCGTCTTTGCCGGCGCAACTGTCGGCGGTGCACACGTTGTTGTCTTCGCACAGGTCGGCCTTGTCGTCGACGCTGCCGCTGCAATCGTTGTCGGCGCCATCGCACACTTCAACCGACGGCGTAGCGGCCGCGCATGGCGTCAGCCCGGCGGCGGTGCAGGTGCGCTCGGCCTTGCATGCGCCGTTGCTGCAGGTGGTGCTGGCGCCCGCTGCGATGGCGGCAGGGCTGCATTTGCAGGTTGCGTTGTCCTTGGGCTTGCAGAACTTGCCCTTGGCGCCGCCCACGTCCGCGCCATCGACGCAGCTGTAGCCATCCGGGCAGTCCAGGTTGAGCAGGCAGGCAAAGCCGCAAAAGCTGCCCTCGTTGCCAAACGCGACACAGGCTCCGGCTTTGCCGGCCGCCGACGGCTGGGCGCACTGCTCGTTGGCCTTGCAGGGCGAGCACAGCGCGATGTCCTGCTCCAGGCACAGCGCCTTGCCGGCGCCTTTGGCGCAACCGAAACCGGCCGGGCACGCATCTTTGGCGCCGCAGGCGGCGATGCACACAGGCTTACCGAGCAGGTTGATGCCGCACTCGCCGCTGGTGCAGTCTTTGGCTTCTTTGCAGGCGCATCCGGTGGCACCGGGGCAGGCTGGGCCGGCATCGACAGCGTCAGGGGCGGCGGTCTCGGCGGTCGCGTCGGCGGTGTCGGCGACCAGCGTGGTCTCGCTGCCGGCGTCGTCCGTGTCGGGGCCGACCGCGGTCTCGCTGGCCGTGTCGGCGGCCGTGTCCGCGACCGTGTCCGCGGCGACGTCGGGATCGGCGTCCGGGCCGACCTCGACCGCGACCTCTGGCGCCACTTCGGCGGCCGCGTCGTCGCCGTCCTGCGCGGTTTCGGGCGCTGCGGCGTCGGTCGCGGCATCGAGCGGCGCGTCAGGGCCGGTTGTCGTCGTGTCGGTGGCAACGCCGTCTTCGCCGCCGCCGCCAGTGGTGTCGGTGGTGGCGGTCTGATCGGCAACAGCGCCCGTGTCGGTGCTGGCGTCAGCGCCGGTCTGGTTGCCGCCGTCGGTTCCGGCCCCATCGCCGCACGCCAACTGGACCAGCAGCGCCACGGCGCTGAAAAGACGCCACAAAACCGACGCGCGGACGCGCGCGCCACAAGCCGCAGACGTTGTCATGCGTTACCTCGTATGGATACTGGACAGGGACCGCGCGCCGACCCGCGCGCTTCGCCTTTGTCGCCGTTGGGGGACGCCAAACCGGGCGGACAGTGTAACGAAGTGTGAGCGGGTGGCGCAAGGCGGCAGCCAGGATTGTTGCCGCAGCGTAGCAAGGTTGGCAGTCAGGTCGCGCCGGGCTTGGCGCGGTTGGCTGCGATCTTGGTAGGGAGATCAAGCATCTGAACAAAGGGCCCGTGTAAAATCTATTCGATTTTCCACGTTGGCCCGTTGCCTG
>CAXRHS010000319.1:0-3069 GCA_964230235.1 Myxococcota bacterium | reverse complement strand
CAATCCCTGGGACACCTTCTGGTTCAACGCCGCGCCGCCGTGGGGCAGCAGCGGCAACACCAAGGACGACCCGACGCTGGACCTGGACGACACCGACGGCGCCGGCCCCGAGAACTTGAACCTGGTCGACCCCGAGGGCACGGTCGACGACCCGGTCGCCTACCACGTGGGTGTGCACTACTGGAACGATCACGGCTACGGCACCTCGTATGCGACCGTGTCGATCTACATCCAGGGCGGTCTGGCGCTGCAGTTCACCAAGGTCAAGATGGACCCGCTCGACATGTGGTTCGTCGGCCGCGTCAACTGGCCCAACACCGCGTCCGGCGGCAGCAAGAAGGTCTTTGACACCTGCTACCAGTCGGGCTACTCGTGCCCGGCCAAGAAGAACCTGATGTGGCAGCCCAAGGGCGACTGGTGCATCACCAAGTGCTACGTCAACAAGGTGTTCAACGGTTCGGTCGGCGGCGCTGCCAGCACATGCAAGACCACGCCGTAGCCGGTCCCGCGCCAGGTGGCGGCGGCGGTCGTCCGCCCCAGAAGGACTACACGCGATCGCAGAAGTCCGGCATCCCATGCCGGTCCGCCGATCCTGCGCCTGCTCACGATCCTTTGCCTGCTCAGTGTTGCGCCAGGCTCGCGTCTGCCGCGCAGCCGACTCGCGGCTCCGGTCGTGGGTTGATCTCGAATTTGGGTGACCATGGATAGCATGCAACTGCGTTGCCATGGGCGATCAGCCGCAATCGCGGTCCTCGCCATCGGGTTGGTGTGCCTCGCTTGTTCGTCCGGCGGATCATCGGACGACGCGGCAGGGTCCGGCGGCGATGCGGGAGCGACCGTCGCCAAGAAGTGCAGTTTTGACAAAGACAACGCAGCCGGTCTGGACCGCCAGGCCAAGCTGCAGCTGCGCCAAGGGCTGACCGCCGTGGATCCCAAGGTGCCGGTCATCGTCAACGCCGCGTCGACCTCCATCGGCGGCCCGCCGATCGACACCGCGTTTCAGATCAGTAACGTGGCTGTCGCCAGCAGCGCTCTGGAATTGCTGGTGACCAAGATCGAAACCGTCGCGCCTGCCGGCGAGTCGGCCTTCTCGTGCATCGCCGCGGACAATGACGGCAAGATCATCAAGAAGAACGGGGTGCCGGTCCTGTGCAAGGATCACACCTGGGGTTCGGTGGTGCCCAAGGACTTCGAACCGGCGTGCACGTCGCGCACCCCAGTCGATGCGGCCCGCTTTGTCATTCGCTACGAAAAGACGGACGGCGCGCTCAAGACGGTGGAAGTGCGCATCAAGTCCGATGGCGACCCGGATCACACGTTTGTGACCTTTACCGTGCAGACCAAGCTCGGCAAGCCGGCCATCAATGTTGCGCCGCAGTTCATCGACTTTGACGTGGTGGCGCCGGGTGCGCCGGCCCAGACCCAGCCGGTGGCCATCCAGAATACCGGCGAGGCGACGCTGGAAATCTCCGCGCTGAGCTGGCCGCTGCAGGACAAGGCGTTCTCGGTCAAGATTGGCGAAAAGACAGTGACTGGTGACAAGGACGCCACCTTTGACCCGCCGATCAAGGTCGAGCCGGGCAGTAGCGTCGATGCGCAGGTCGCGTTTGCCCCGGTCGACGACAAGGGTCGCAAGGCGACGTTTACGCTGGCCAGCAATGCCGCGGGAGCGGCGACGGTGCAGTTGCAAGGCAACATGAACGTGCCCTGTTTGCTGGTCAAACCCGAAAAAGTCCTCGATCACGGCCTGGTCTACGTCGGCACGGAATCGATAAAACAGGTCACACTCACCAACTGCGGCGAGGGCGAGGTGCTGATCAAGTCGGCCAAGGTCGCCGATGACAGCGGTGCCGTGTTTGGCCTCAAGGCGGCCAAGCTGCCGACCGAAGCGCAGCCCATCGCGCTGGCCAAGAACGCCAAGGCGCTTTTGGACATCTCGTGCACGCCGCCCAGCGAGAACAAGGACAAGGCGGGCGTCAATCAGCCGTTTACCGCCAAGCTGGATCTGGTGGACAGCACCGCCAAGCCGAACAAGACGATTGCCCTTTCGTGCACCGGCAATGCGGCCAAGTGCCCGACGCCGGTCATCGTTCCGGAGCCCGGCGAGCAGATCGAGCCGCAAATGCCGCTCAAGCTCAAGGGGTCGGTGAGCTACGCGGCGCCGCCCGGCAAAGTCGTCAAGTACAAGTGGACCTTGCTGGAGTCGCCACCTGGGGCAGTGGGCGTCAAGTTCTTTCCCAACGACACCACCGCCGATGTGCAGTTGGGCGTGCCGGGGACCAAGCCCGACGGCTCGCCCATCGTGTGGCTGACTGTCGCTGGCGAGTACAAGGTCAAGCTGCAGGTTTGGGACGACAGCGGTACCGAGTCGTGCATGCCCGCGGTGCTGTCGGTGCTGGTGGTGCCCAGTGTGGCGTTTCACGTGGAATTGCTGTGGAACACGCCGGAGGACACCGTGCAAGACGATGGCCCGACGGCCGCGGGCGCCGACCTGGACCTGCACGTGGTGCACGGCAAAGCCTACGAAGCGCAGCAGTGCAGCCCGACGGTGACCAAGAACTGCCAGCCCGACTTGGACAAGGATGGCAAGACCGACCCGTGGTTCAATGGGGTGTACGATGTGTACTGGATCAACCCGAGCCCCAAATGGGGCAATGCGGCGCTGCAAACCGACGACCCCAGCCTGGACTTGGACGACACCAACGGTTGGGGCCCGGAGAACATGAACCTGCAGTTGCCAGAAAATGGCGTCGACTACGGCGTCGGTGTCCACTACTGGGACGACCACGACTTTGGCGCTTCGACCGCCACCACGCGCATCTATTGCATGGGCGCGCTCAAGGCCAAGTTCGATCAGCCCATGAATGAGTGTGAGATGTGGTGGGTGACCCAAGTCAAGTGGCCCAGTTGTGACCTCGCCGACTTCCCTGCCGCCAACTTGAAGGCGCCGTCGGCGGGCAAGATCGTGCCCAAATACTGGAGCTTGACGTCAATTACCCTCAAGGCCTGCGCCAAATAGTGGGTTTGGACCGCCGCAGACTGCCATGGCACACTGACCGCGGGCGGCCG
>CAXRHS010000318.1:0-8536 GCA_964230235.1 Myxococcota bacterium | reverse complement strand
CGCCAAAGACCCAGACGAAGATCGCGGCTGGGAGAAATTCCAAAAGCTGCTGCACAGCCAGGAGCGCACCAACAACGCGCTCAAGGGCTGGCAACAGTTCGGCTGGCCGCGCATGCGCCGCCAGGCCAAGCTGTACCTGGACGAACACGACCGGATCGTGTTGCGCGACTTCAAGGTCATGCAAAACGACGGCATCGACTTCTTCTTGGAAAACAAGGAGCGCGATTTGCCGACACCGTGTTCGGTGTACCTGGATTTCGCCAACAACAAGCACTGGCGCGTCAAGCGCTGCTCCTTGTAGGGCTTTGAAATGATTTTGCAATCATTTCAAGTGCCCGTTTGCTTGCCAGGTGGGTCGCCAGTTCGCGGCCTGATCGGCCGACTCACGGCTCCATTTTGGGGAGCGGATGGTCGGTCGGCTCGCGCCCATTGTCAGGGCTTTGAAATGATTTTGCAATCATTTCAACTGCCCGTTTGCTTGCCGGGTGGGTCGCCCGTTCGCGGCCTGCTCGGCCGACTCACGGCTCCATTTTGGGGCGCGGATCGTTGGCCAATTCGCTCGCGTTATCGTGGTCAGTGATGTTTCGGCAAGGCTTTGAAAAAGGGTTGGCGTCGGTGGTCGCCCGTTGGATGCTCGACGGCAGCGCCGAGGCGTTGATCGATCGCGTGGCGAAATCGGGAGCGCTGACCCCGGAGCAACTCGAAAAGCTGCGCACCGAGACGCTGGAAAACCTTCGCAAGGTCAAGGACGAAGGCGCGCCGTACGCCGACATGGCCACGGCCGCATTGCGTGAGGTGATTGGCCACGTGCCGATGGCGCCGCTGTGGTCGGCTGCGGTTCAAGCCGGTGCCGGGCCGTGGAAAGCGGCGGCGGGTCCAGCCGCTCAAGCGGCGGTGGCGACGGCATTGCAGGTCGCGGCCCGGTCGGCCGAAGCGGCAGCCGCGCGTGCCCAGGAACTCGCCGAGCGGTTTGCGCCCGAGCATGCCGCGACGCCGCAAGCACCGACGCCTGCCGACGCCAAGGACAGCGGACAGACCCCGTGAGCGCCATCGCCAACCTGCTGCGCCTGCCCAAGTACGCGCGCAACCTCGGCCGCCTGCGCCAGGTCACGGCCGTCGTGGTGCGGCACGGCTTCGGACACGTGCTTTTGCGCGCGGGCCTCGACCGCTACGCCGGCATGCTCGACCGCGGCAAGGTCATCGCCGACGCCGACGAGGACCTGGCCGAACTGACCTGGGAGACGCGGGTCCGGCTGGCGCTGGAGTCGCTCGGGCCGACCTTTATCAAGCTCGGCCAGGTGGCGGCGACACGGCCCGACATCATCCCGATGTCGCTGGTGTTCGAGCTGCGCCGGCTACAAGACAATGGCGGCGGCTTCCCGGTTTCAGAGGCCAAGGCGGTCATTGAAGCCGACCTCGGCGGACCGCTGGACAAGTTCTATGCCACCTTTGACGAAAAACCGCTGGCGGCGGCCTCGATCGCGCAGGTGCACCGGGCGACGCTATTGACCGGCGAGCAAGTGGTGGTCAAGGTCCAGCGGCCGAACCTGGAACGCATCATTGCCAACGACCTGGACCTGCTGCACATCATGGCGGCGGCACTCGAAGATCGCGTGCCGGAGGCGCGGCAGTTCCGGCCGCTGGTGTTGATCGACGAGTTCGCGCGCAACTTGAAGCGCGAGACCGACTTTGCCAACGAGCGCACCAACGTGGAGCGCATGCGCCGCCACATCGCCCACATGCCCGACGTGCACGTGCCGGTCACGTACCCAGCCCTGTCGAGTCGGCGCGTGCTGACAATGGAGTTCATTGCCGGCTGCAAAGTCAACGACATGGCGCAGCGAACGGCTTGGAACACCGATGCCCAGGTCATCGCCGAACTCGGCACCAAGCTGTCGATGGCGTCGATTTTTGAGTTCGGGTTCTTTCACGCCGATCCGCACCCAGGCAACTTCTTCATCCTGCCAGAAAACCGCATTGCGCTCATCGACTTTGGCTCAATGGGCTCGATCGACAGCGACACCATCGACGAACTGCTGACCTTCCTGGTGAGCCTCTTGCTCAACGACCCCGAGATGCTGGTCAGCCAGTTCATCGACCTGGGTCTGGTAGACGACACGGTCAACGCGCGGGCCATGCAGGGCGAGATTGGCGAGATCATGGCGCGCTACAACGGTGCCACGCTCGGCCAGATCGACATCGGCCAGTTCATTGCCGAGGTGTTCGAGACCGTGGTGCGCTTCCAGGTGCAGCTGCCGGTCGAGTTGATCCTCATTGGCAAGTCGATCTCGACCATGGAGGGCATCGCCCGCGAACTGGTGCCGAACTACAACCCGCTCGAGAGCTTGCGGCCGTACCTGGTGCAACTGTACGTGCGGCGGGTGCTCGACCCCAAGACCTACAGCAAGCGCGTGTACCGCGTGCTGCACGACTGGTGGGGGATGGTGCGGGTGATGCCGGGTGACATCCGCGGGCTTTTGCGCCGGGCCAAGTTGGGGCAACTGGCGTTCAATGTCCGCGATCCCGATGCGGAATTGCTGCGCGCCAAGAACGAGCGCACCTTCAACCGCGGACTTTTGGCGCTGTGGTCGGGGTCGGCGTGGGTGATGTTCACCTGGATGCTGCCGCAGGCCGAGCGGGCGCCGGCGTGGTCGATTTTGTGGTGGTACGCGATTTTGTTGGGCGCACAGGGATTATTTGCCGGGTCATTGGCGATTTTGAGCTGGCTGCGCTCGCGCGAACTGTGATCGCGGCCAACCGCCAGGCAGCGAGGGACTATGAAACAAATCGGCATTTTCGCGGCGGCCCTGGCGTGCGTGACCGCTTCAGGTTGTCAGTTCGCGGTCAGCCGTGAAGCCTATCAGCGCGATCTCGCGGCCATGAAAGGCCAGCAGGACCAACTGGAAACGCAAAAGTCGGCGCTGGCGGGCAAGCTCGGTACCTGTGAAAGCGATCTCGCGGGCTGCAAAGACAAGCTGCAAGCCGCGGTGCGCGATCAGAACCTGTGCGCCGACGACCTGAAGAACACCAAGGCGCTGCTCGACCAGTGTGCCACCCGCGGCGGCAACTGCGCCAAAGACCTCGTCAGCTGCCAGATGGCCAAGAACAAAGCTGACGACGATCTGCGCAAGGCCACCGCCGACCGCGATCGGTTGCAGCGCGAGAGCAAGGCGCTGGCCGACTCGCTGGCGCGCATCCAAGAGGGCGTCAAAAAGGTCCAGAACCGGCTCAAAGACCTCGTCGCCGCCGGCAAGCTGCGCATCCGCGAGCGGCATGGGCTGCTCGTCATCGAGGTGGCGTCGGACATCCTGTTCGACCTGAACAAGGCCGAGGTCAAGCCAGCGGCCAGGCCGGTGCTGGCCGAGATTGCCGATGCGCTCAAGTCCCTGGCCGACCGCCGCTTTCAGGTCGCCGGCCACACCGACAACACGGGCCCAGATGCGATCAACTGGAAGCTGTCGGTGGACCGCGCGCTGGCGGTGCTGGCCGAGATGACGGCGGTGGGCGTGGCCCCCAACAACCTGTCGGCGGCGGGCTTTGGGCCGTACCTGCCGGTGGTCGCCAACGACAGCGACGCCAATCGGGCGCGCAACCGCCGGGTCGAGTTCTTGCTGATTCCGGATTTGGGCGAGTTGTTTCGGTTGGGGTTGTAGGGGCCTGTGACAGAACAAGTCGTTCTGTCAGTGCGCTCCATTTGCTTGTTTCGTGGGTCGCAAGCTCGCGGCTCGAAAGCCGACTCGCCGCTCCAACCGCATGGTCACTCGACCAAGTCATCTTGTCACTATCCCAAAGGGGCGGGCGGTTGGATGCGAGGCCACCTGCCGCACGCGCACGTCGTTGCCACACCGTGCCTGTCGCCTTTGATCTCGAACTTTGCTTGCGATGCACATCGCGCAGCGACCCTTGCGACGACGACGAACCGTCTGCGGCAACACCGCGGGTCAGATCTTGGGTCCCAGACGACCGCCACACACTGTTGACGCAACCGCCAAGCGGGGTTAGGGTGAGCCGGTGCGGCTGGCTGGCTGCGCTGGTGCCCTTGCGCGATGCCTAAAACCCTGCCGATTGGCGCGGCCGACTTCCGATCTGCGCGGCTCGATAGCCCGAGCGGCAACTACGTCGACAAGAGCTTGTTCTGCGCCCGCGTGCTCAAGAGCCCGGCTACAGCATTCGTGTTTTGCCGCCCGCGCCGGTTCGGCAAGACCCTGAACATCACGATGCTGCGCGAATTCCTGGAGCAGCCCATCGACGGCGATGAACCGCGCAGCGACCCGTTCTCGGGCATGGCCATCTTGCGCGACACCCATGCGATGCAGCACCGCGGCCAGCATCCGGTGGTGTACTTGTCGCTCAAGGGAGTCAAAGCAACCACTTGGGCAGACGCACTGCTGACTATTCGCTCGGCCGTAGTCGAGGCCTGGGCGCGCTTGCAGATCGGGCCGGAGCATTTGCCACCGACGCGGCGCGACGAACTGGCCGCGGCCCTCAAAATCGGTGCCAGCGCGGGCTGGCTGTCGCTGAGCCTGATGCATGTGGTCAAAGCGCTGCGCTCGGTGCGCGGCAAGCCAGTCTGGCTACTCATCGACGAATACGACGCGCCGCTGCAATCGGCCTGGCTGCACGGCTACTACGACGAATGTGTCGCGTTTTTCAAGACGTTTTTTGGCGAGGCGGCCAAAGACGACACGGCCGTCGCCCGCACCGTCATGACCGGCGTGCTGCGCGTGGCCAAAGAGGGCATCCTTTCGGATCTCAACAACCTTGAAGTCGATACGGTGCTCGACCGGCCATTTGCCACCGATTTTGGCTTCACCGAGGACGAGGTGGCCGAGTTGGCCAGCGACGACCCCGCGCTCTTGGCCGAAATGCGCCGCTGGTACAACGGCTACAGCATCGGCGGCCACGCCATTTACAATCCGTGGTCAGTGGCAGGCGCTTTGGCCCATGTCGGCGAGCCGATGCAGGCGCGCTGGATTGCGACTGGCGGCACGGGCTTGCTGGAACGGCTGTTGACGCATTCTGGGCCAGATACCCACACTGCCCTTGAAATTGTGCTCGGCGGGGGCGAAGTCGAAAAACCAGTGGTCGCTGGCGTGGCAATGCGCGATATCGAGCGCGATTCCAATATGTTGCTGACGATGCTGCTGCACGCCGGCTACTTGACGGCGACCGCGGGCAAGGTGGTCGACGGCGAGCCAGTGGCCACGCTGGTCGCACCCAACTCGGAAGTCCATGCGGCGCTGCGGGGCCTGTACAGACGCTGGCTGGCCAACCGATCGACTTTGAGTTTCGCCCCCGACAAGCTATTTGCGGCGTTGCTCACTGGCGACGAAGACGACGTACAACAGCGCCTCGGCGCGCTGGTGGTGGGCCTGCTGAGTTACCACGACCTGCACGACCGCACGCCGGAACGCATCTACCACGTGTTTGTGCTGGGCGTATTGAGCGTGGTGCCAGCGGGCTACCGCATCGAAAGCAACCGCGAGTACGGCCATGGCCGGCCCGATGTGGTGCTGGTGCCGGACGACCCAACGCGGCCGGCGGCGCTGCTGGAGTTCAAGAAGGCCGGCCGAGGGCAGTCGGCCAAGTCGGCATGCGACGAAGCCGAGGCGCAAATTCGCAAGCGCGGTTATGCGGCTGCGCTGCCCGGGGCAACTGTGTACGCGTGGGCGGTGGGGTTTGAGCGCAAGCGGTGTTTGGTGCAATTGGTGGGGGGCGGGCGACTTTCGGGCGATGGCGATGCGCCTTTATTGCCCTAGGGAGGCGCCACAGGCTCTCGTGGTTGAGAGCAGGAGGCGAAATGCATACCATGGGTGCCTCCCGTCATCGGCGGCGGGCAGAGGTGAACGAATGGAACTACGCCTCGGTGACGCGGAAGTTGACTTGGTCACGGGTTTTAGGACATTGCCGCCAGCCAAACAGGCAGAGGTTTTTGATTTTGTAGAGTTTCTCCGCAATCGTGTAGACGACCGCGAACTCGTGCGCAGCGCCGCGTTGGCTTCACAGCCTGCCCTGGCCGCGGTTTGGGACAACGACGACGACGCGGTCTACGATGCCATTTGAGTTTGGTACTGTCGCCTTGGTGCCGTTTCCGTACACGGATCAATCGGGCGTAAAGCGCCGACCAGCGGTTGTGGTCAACTCGCCGCTCTATGCGGCCATGCGCCCGGATCTCGTCGTCTTTGCAATCACGTCGCGCGTTCCTGCCGTGTTATCGCCGCTTGAGGTGGGCCTTGCCGATTGGCGCAGCGCCGGGCTGGCGCGGCCGTCGGTCGTCAAACCCGTCGCGTTGACCGTGGAGCGGTCGGTGGTGATGCAGCGGCTTGGGCGGTATTCTGCGCGAGACTGCGCGCAGATTGCAGGCATGGTCGGGGCTTGCTTAACGACGCAGTATGTAGCGGTTGGTGCGTGACGGGCGCGAATTCCGGGAGCCGCTTCAGCGAGCACTGGAGTGCGCGCCCACGCAACGACGGGTAGAGCCGACTGCGATGGTCTGTTCGGTGGCCTGATTGCGGGCTCTGCCCTTGATGTCACGTGGGCCGCTTACTTCTTCGCCGCCTTCTCACGTGCAACTGCGTCTTGGAGGGTACTTTGGGCATGACTGACGTTGGCGCCTGCACGACTTGCCGCTGCAGCAGCTCCGAGCAAGGCGAGCGCGACCGCTGTTCCGTCGACTTTCTTTGTGCTCAGGTCTCCCTTGGTGAGTGCATCCGAAAAGAACTCCCCTGGCGTTTTCTGGCGCATGAATAGGTCAAAAAATCCCATATCTCCTCCTAGTTTGGCCACGGACCGTGGCTTGAGAGCGGCGCCTCAAACCGCCTGACATAGGCGGTCCACAGGGCGTCGATATTGTCGATGTAGGCTCCAAGCAATTGCGCGATCGCGGCCACGACATCGGCATCCATGTCTCCGGCTGCTTTTGCTTCCTCCAGCAGTTCGGAGGCATCGCGATCTAGCTTGTTCATACGCGCAACGACACGTTCACGGTGTTCGCTGCCGTGCGCCATCCGGGCCACATTTGCCGGAATGTTGAGTGCGTCCAGCCAAGTTTGCCGCGGTGGCTGCCGCATTGCTGTGCGTGCACCGTCGAGCGCAGCCGTGGCAAGTTTTCGTGACCACCACTGCTGATCAAGAACGACGCGATTGCCCTCCATGACACAGTGCTGTCGCACCTCAGCAAGTAAAGCGGGATCGAGGTTGCGCAGTTCTCCCGCACGACTGGCCGCCAACAGCGCACTACCCATGCCGACCTCCGCTGGGCGTTCCGGTCAAATTTGCTCGCAAGGTGCGCGCAACCCTCAACATTTGCCTGACGTCGTCAGGACTCCCAATCGCCGCATGCACCACCGGCGCAGCAGCAACGAGCAAGAAATCGCCAATGCCGCCGGTCAAGAATGTCAGCCCCGCCATCGCCACCGTCGGGCCCACCGACTTGACGGTGTTCCTGCGCTCAGCGCGCAACGCGGCAAATGGGTCGTTCTCAAACGTCGCGGTCGCCGCGCCGTATGCGGCTCCAGCGTGACTGAACACGTCTTGCAAAGACAACGCCACGGTGCTTCCCGCAAGTCCGACGACATCGCTCTCAACTTCGTTCTCGGCATTGAAGTCTTCGATCGCGCTGTCTACAAGACCATCCGGCACGCCGGACAGCGACGCCAGTTGAGCGAGGCGACCTGCAACTTCGCCGTTCGTCGTGTCGACAGCACCAGCAACCTCCAACAGGGTCGCGAACCGAGTCTGTCGATCCTGCGGTCGCGGCAGTGCTGCAATTCCAGCGCCGACGCCGGCTTCAAATGCCCCGATGGCCTGCGGACTGGCCGCCAAGCCCATTTCGTGTTCCTGGCGGGCGATGCTGGCGGCCATTCGTGCGGTTGCGGGAGCGCCATGCGCGAACCCAAGCCAGGATGCATAGTTTGCAACTGCTTGGCGCTTAACCCGCTGGTCAAGATGATGGACGAGGAGGTCGATGCCCATCTGCAAGGAAAACTGGGCAACGCCGACCGCGGCGGCGGCATACCGTTTGCGCTGCGCGACTCTGCCAAAAGGGTCGAACCCAAGTTTTTCTATAAGTGACAGCGAGTTGTGAACTCGGCCGTTCGCAAATTCCGCCATCAACTGGGTCGCGGCGGTGACACCTTGCGCACGCGCCGCTTGAAGCCGTTCGTCATGGCGAAGCGCGTGCCCGAAGCCGGTGGAGTTCAAGGTGTACGCCAACGCTGACACCTTTCGCTCCACCGCGGCGAGTACTTGTTCGTCTGCGGTTGGCATTCAGCACTCCGAGTCGAAGAAAGCGACGCTGCTTCAGCAGACCCCAAAACCGATGCGCCGCCGCCGGCCATTGCCGAACGGGCAAGAGTAAATACTATACACCCTGACCGAAGTGCAAGATCATCCATGGAACCTCCTGACGTGGCCAGCAACCAGCGCGGGGTCGTCTTGAAACCGCGGGAAGGTCCGGATGAGCGCGGCATCGCGTGCTTCGCGCGTGGCGTGGAAGGCGTTGTGCGTCGTCATCTTGCGTGTGACCTTCCAGCAG
>CAXRHS010000317.1:0-2025 GCA_964230235.1 Myxococcota bacterium | reverse complement strand
CGCTGCGGCAGCGGGTTGGCTTCGGGTTCGGCTGGGATACCTGCGGGGCCATCGAAGTCGCGCGCGACGCCAGGACTGCGCTCGCGCTCGACCGCAAAGGGCAAAGGCTCGCTGCGATCGGCGCTGGCCTCGCACCGCGCTGGCTTGACGCCCACGAACTGCGGGTGCGGGTGCCAGAACTGGCCGAGGACGTCTGCGGCGGCCTGCTGCACCCAGGCGACGGCCAGGTCGAACCCGCGCTGCTGGCCAAGGCCCTGGCCATCGATGCCATGCGCTGTGGGGCGCAGGTGCACTCGGGTTGCACGGTTCGCGGCCTGCTGGTCCAGCACGGCCAGGTGACTGGCGTCGCGTGCGACAACGAAACCGTGAAGGCCGATGTAGTCGTGCTGGCAAGCGGCGCTTGGACACAGAATCTGCTGGCGGGGATCGCCCTGCGGACTGGTGTTCGGCCGATTCGCGGTCAGCTCGCGCTGGTGGAACTACCGTTGCCACCGCTGCGGCCTGTGCTGACCTGGCAAGGTGGCTATGTGGTGCCGCGCCACGACGGCCGGGTGGTCATCGGCGCGACCAGCGAAGACACGGGGTTCGACAAGCGCGTCACCGCAGGTGGGCTGTTGCACCTGCTGGCTATGGCGACCTCGGTGCTGCCGGTGCTGGCCATGGGCGAGTTGCGCGACCACTGGGCGGGCCTGCGGCCGATGGCGGGCGATGGTCTGCCGCTGCTCGGGCCGCATCCGCAGATTGGCGGCCTGGTTTTGGCCACTGGACACCACCGCAATGGCATTCTGCTGGTACCTGCGACCGCGCAGTTGGTAGCCCAGGTGGTGTTGCAGGCGGAAACCTCCATGGATCTAGCGCCATTTTCGCCCGCTTGACCGACAGGGGTGACAAAGTCGTGGCAGACTTGACGCCCCATGCGCGCTCTGCAACCCTAGCTCCGACGCTGGATTGTCACCACCGCTGCACCATGGCCAATTTCGACGTTCCTACCTCCGCTGCGGCACAGCCCCGACGCGAGTTCCTTTGCAGGGTCGGGGCCCTTGCCAGCACGGCCGCGTTGGCACCGCTGGCAGCGTGCGAAGTCAGCGAGTTGCACACGCCCAAGCCGGCGGCTGGCGTCTCGCGCAACTTTGATGTGTCGGCGACGGAGTTCAAGGCGCTGGCCGATGTCGGCGGCAAGGCAAAGATCGCACTTGGCGGCCAGGACATCTTGCTGGTGCGTGCGAACAAGACAGAAGTGTTTGCGATGGCCAACGCCTGTGCGCATCAGGCGTGTCCGCTCGATGCAGTCGGCAACTGGAGCGAAAAGGACGGTGTGCTCACCTGCGGCTGCCATTCGGCCAAGTTCGCCAAAGACGGCAAGATCGTTGCACAGCCCATCAACGGCGACACCATCGCCAAACCGCCGCAGACCTTCAAGGTCACCTTCGACGGCACCAAAGGCACGGTGACGACGTGAACGCCGCGCTCCGCATCTGCTCTGCGCTGGCTGTAGCGCTTGCGCTGGCGTTGTCCGCGCAGGCGGTGAACGCGCTGCCGCGCATGACCCTGATGGCCGGCAGCCGCTGCTCCAATTGCCACGTCAATCCACAGGGTTCAGGCACACGCACCGAGTTCGGGTTCTACTCGATGGCCCAAAATGGCGCCACCACGTGGGACAAGCTCGGCTGGCAGTCGTTTCACGACCTCGGCGACAACCGCCTGTTCGACGGCCGGCTGACGCTTGGCATGGACTTGCGCAGCCAGATGGCCAAGTTTGGCGTCCCTCGCTGGGAAAACGGCGTCAAGGTCGATCCCGAGCGCCAGGTCTTCCCGATGCAGCAGAACCTGGGCGCGGCCTTCAAGGTCGCTGAGTGGCTTTCGGTAGCTGCGACAGCCAACGTGGCGCATCTTTTCAAGAAATACGCGGGCCAGACGCCGTTCGACGGCTGGGTGCGCGTCGCTCCTGATCCGGAACTGCCCTCGGTGCGGGTGGGCATGATTCAGCCCAGCATGGGCATCCGCCACGATGACCACACCATTTTG
>CAXRHS010000316.1:0-4657 GCA_964230235.1 Myxococcota bacterium | reverse complement strand
ACGGTGTCGGCAACCCTGGCAGGTCAATGGCCTCGCAGGCTGGCCCCAACCAAACCCAGGCGGGCGACGGCGGCCGGCCGCTGGCACAGGCCGCGCGGTATTCGTCGGTGCTGACGCGGTGCGACACTGGCCCTGTGCGCGACCACGCACCGACGGGAACGTCCATCACCACGTGGCGGCGCTCGCCCGGCTTGCGCTCTGGCACCAGCAGCCACAGGTCGCCTTTTTCGTTGCCCAGCTCGCGTTGCAAGATGGCGTAGCCTTGGGCCTGCGCATCCATCGCAGTGGCACCAAACGGCGTCCAGAGGCACTGCAAGACGCCGATACCCAGCGCGGCCATGACCGCCAGGCCAAGCCACGGTCGCGCGCGGTCACTGGCCAAATCCGCAAAGCGCGGCGCAAAGGCAATCAACACGACCCAGGCTGCCGCCATTGGCGCCTGGTAGCGCACCGCGTCGGTCACGCAGGCCACCACGAGCAGGCCAGCGACGCCGAGTGCGGCCATCCCGGCGGCCATGGCCAAAGCCGACCACAGCGCAACCGCCCGGCCGTGCACCAGGCGCTGCGCGTACAGCCCACCCAGACCTGCGAGCGCAGCCGCCGTCGTCAAGGCCGGCGGGCCCCACGCGGCGTGCCACCACAACTCGTACAGCCAGAAACCGCGCGGCACAGGCAGCCAGCCGGTCGCCGCCAGCCGGTTGCCCACCAGTTCGGTCTGGGTCGACAAGCGCCACGCAATCAGGCCGCCGACAAACGCCGCGCCGACCACCAGGATTGCCAGGTTGTGGCGCGCCGGCAGCCATGCGAACGCGAGATTTGCTGCTCGGGTTGAACTCGAATGATTATCATCGGTTGAATGATCCCCCCCTTTGTTCAAGTCTGCGAAATTACTTGCAGCGGGCGCTGCGCCCGAACGGTCGGCCACGGCAAGAACGCCGTCAATTGGGTGATCACTGTTATTCCAAGGAGTTGAATGAACCTCCCCATTGTTCAAGTCCTTGAAATCACTAGGTCCCGCCAAGCGCAGCGGACCGTCGCTTTGGGGGGCGGCATCGCCGGGGTGCGCCGGTCCGGCTGCGGCTTGCGCAAGCGCGCCAGCGGCAGGCCGCACGCTGAGCGCCCACGCGCACAGCCCCGCGCCGACCGCAAACGCCGGACCAAGTGGGTGCCCGGTTGCCAGCAAGCCGACCGCGCACAGCACGCCAACGGCGTCCCAGCGGCCCGCGCGCGCCTCATACGGCGGCGAGGCCAGCCACAGCGCTGCCGCGACCAGGAACTGCGCGACGACCAGGGTGCTTTCGCTGTTGCCGACCCGCACCGCCAGCGGCGACCACACCATCAGCGCGCCGGCCGCCAACGCCGGCAGCCACCGCGTCGTCACCCGCCGGGCCGCGAGCACCGCCAAGACAGTGGCAAGTGCCCCCAGCGCCGCCGCCCAGCGCCCCAAGGCCTCGTGGTCGCTGCCCCACAGCGGCGAAGTCCAGCGTTGCAGTTGCCACCAGGCCGGGCCGTATTCCGCCAGCAGCCGATGCGCCCCCCTGTCAGCTTCCGGCAGGCCCAGGCCGACCGCGATTTCCAGCCACGCGTGGTCGTCGGCGTGCAGCGGCGTAAATGGCGCAGCCCGCCGCGCGGCAGCGGCAATGACCAGCAAGATACCGCCAAAGACCAGCGCGCTCCAGGTGCGTGGGCGGCGCAGCGCCTTGGCCAGCATCGCTGCGGCCAGCACGGCCCATAGCGTTGCAGTGACGTAGCCGAGCGGCGTCGCGAACTCGGGCACCGGGCCGGCGGGAGCCGCTTGCGCTGGGCTGATCGCCGCTGCCGTGGTTTGCTGCGTGCGAAAGAACTGGCCTCCATCGTTCTTGGCCACTGCGGCGACGACCAGGTCAACCGCGACCCCGAGCTTGCCGGCAGCCTTGGGTGACTCCAGGGCAAACGCCTTGGATCCGCCGGACGCAGCTGGACGCAAGGTAACAGTGGCCGCTTGGCCAGCAGGATCGCGCAGTTCTACGGCAATGGTGTCGGCGGCGATGCGCACATTCTCGAGCACAACCCCGGTATCGGCGACGGCCTGACCGTCGCGAAAAGGCGCGAGCAAGCGCAACACATCGGCTTCGCGGCCGCGCGCAATCAGGGGCGTGGGCATTGCGCCCTACGGGGCAGCGTCCGCCGCAGGTGGCGCCAGCGGTGCCAGCAGCAGCAGGCCGGCAGGGGCGAAGTACACGCCATCCGCGCTCGAGGTCGCGAACCGGCCCGTCGCGGTGACTTGCTGGCCGACTTTCCAGCCGCGGGCATCCAGGTCGCGCTCGCCGCCCACGAGCATGCGCCGGCCGGTTCCAGCGGCCTCGTCGGACAGGTACAGGTGCGGCGCGGGCTTGCAGGCCGGCTCGGTCAGCGGGCACGCCGTCAGCGCGGCAATGTAGCCTTTGACCTGGGTCGACTCCGGCAACGTCTTGCGGTCCGCCGCCAGCAAACCGCGCACCGACCACGCGCCGTCCGGGTATTTTTCTGGGACTGCGGGCGGCGACAGGTCGGGCACCGGTGGCAGCTCGGCCTTGCCCGGCTTTGGGGTGCGCTTGGCATGCGCCGGCGGGTCCGGCACACCGCACGCCAAAACGGCAAGGCAGGCGGCAGCAACCGCCAAACCACTCAGCTTGTGCGCCATCATTTGCTCAGCACCGGAATGCGGCCGGGCAGCGACACGATCATCAGCGCGTCGGGTACCACGAACACGTCGACGCCGCCGAGCGGCACCGCCTTGTCGCCCACCCACGCGGCCGCGCTGATGCGGTTGGGGCCGGGTTTGATGTCGACCGCCGCAAAGCGGCCGAGCGTGTCGGTCGCGGTATTGGTCTTGACCGGGACGGTGTTGTCTTCGTTGTTGTTGAAGAATGCCAAGCCCTTGGGCAGCACACCCAAACCGACCTTGGCGTTGTGGATCGCCCACCCGCCGCGGCCACCTGCCTTGCCGCAGTCGCGAATGCGGCCGCCGATGACCCCGTTGCCGAGCGGGATATCCTGGATGCCGATGGTGTTGGGCACCAGTGTCCACTGGCCTTCGCCGACGATGGTCGGGTTGGTGCGGTAGGTGTCCTTGTCGACGTACTTGGTCGGCTGGGTCGCCGCGCCCTTCTTGTCGAGGTGGTCGGCGAAAAGCACGATGTCCCAGTAGTAGCTGTCGTGCCATTTGTCTTTGGGATTCAGGCCATGGACGCGGATGACCAGCCGGGTGTTGGTCGGGACACCTTCGATGGCGTAGATAGCGTGGGTTTTGACGCAGTAGCGGGGGCCGTTGCTCTGTTTGCTCCGGCATTCATAACCAGACGGGCACTCCAGGTGGCCTTCGCAACCGTCGTCGGGCTTCTTGCTCTGCGCCAGGTCGAGGCCGAGCTCCTTGGCCTTGTCGGGGTCGACGCTGACCGTCGTGCCGATGGGTTTGCCGACCTTGTCGCTGTGGTAGCACAGGGCGCGCTCGTCGTCGTCTTCGATGCTCGCGCATGCCTCTGGCTTGAAGTCGGCGAGCTTGAACACCGCGACCTCGACGTTTTGGGTCAGCGGTCCGCCGCCGAAGCGATCAACCCGTCCCCAGATGGTCGCGGTCGCGGGGCCAGTGGATGATTTCGCGAGGTCTTCGAAGGACTTATCAACGCAACCGAGTTCCAACGGTTCTTCTGTTGGCAGGTAATCTTTGAGTGGATCGGTGATAACGGCCTTTTCGGCCGCAGTTGGCACCACCACGCACACCCCAGCCGAGCAGAGTTTGCCGGCTGGACAGGCCTTGGCCGCGTCGCACAACGGCGAAAATGACTTGATCCCACCGTTGCCGGTCGTGCTGTCTGCTGCCGCCGAAGCATCTCCGGTGGTCGCAGTCGCGCCATCGGCGGTGCTGACTGCGCCATCTGCGGCCGCGTCGGCCGTCGCCGTCGGCGCAGTGCCAGACCCACAACCGCCCAGCCAAAACACAGCAAGCGCGACTGCGCACAACAAGCGAAAAGCGGCTGAGGACATGGCATCCGCAAAGCGGCAGGGCGCCGCTGGGCGCAGAGGATACCGGGGTTGCCCTGGGCGGGCAACACGATACCCCCCTTTGTTCAAGTCCGCTCCGCGGCGTCAGAATTTCGATCGGGTACGACCGCGGGCACCGTGGCCGACGACCGCACGGCCGTCAGGTCAGCTCTGGCCCAGACCGGCACAACCCGCTCTTGGATTGGGCAAAATCAGACCCACCCTTTGTTCAAGTCCGCTTTTCTTCACCGGCTTTTGGGTCTGGCGCGATCGCGGGGCGCTGCGAGTGGGCTCAAAGCCCGAGCTTCCACAGCACGGTCTCGACCACAGCCTGGGTGTCAATCTCAAAGTGGCGCCGCAGGTTGGCGCGGGTATCCGACAGACCGAAGCCGTCGGTGCCCAAGGAGACCAATCGGCCCGGCACCCACGGCGCGATCAGGTCCGGCCAGGCGCGCATCCAGTCCGTGCACGCGACGATGGGGCCGTCGGTCTCTCCGAGCATCTCGACCACGTAGGGCACCAGTTCGTCGGCGCCGGCGCGGCGCTCTTTGCGGTTGCGGGTGTCGAATTCGATGGCCTCGCGGCGCAGTTCGCTATAGCTCGTCACCACCCACACATCGGCGGCGACGCCGTGCTGGCGAACCAGGGTCTCTTG
>CAXRHS010000315.1:0-3588 GCA_964230235.1 Myxococcota bacterium | reverse complement strand
GCGCGGAAACACCGACGCGTCCACCACCCGCAGACCCGTGGTGCCGCGCACCCGGAACCGGCTGTCGAGCACCGCCATCGGATCGTTGGCCGGTCCGATCCGGCACGTACACGACGCGTGGTGACCCCAGGCCTCGTTCTTCACGAAATCGCCAATTTGCTGGCGGCTGGCTGCAGCTGGGCCCGGCACCACCTCGACTGGCTTGTCGAAAAGGTTGAGCGAATCGGTGGTTTTGTTGATCTCGCGAATCAGGTTGACACCCTCGACCACCGCGTCGAGGTCCTTCTGGTGCTCGCCTATTGGCGCGTCAGCGGTGGATGCGGGGCGCAAGGGATCGTCGGCGCTGTCATCCGTGGATGCCTTTGCAGAGCGCACGCGGCGCAAGGGCTATTTTCGCAACGAATCCGTGGTCTATTCAGCGGACCCCGTGTCACAGTTGGCCGCCCGACCCATCGCAGCTAGGCTAGCGCACCTGGCGCAAGGGTGCGCGGTGGGGACGCCAATGGTCGGGTTGTTTTGGTTTGGGCGCGTGCCCGCCGTCGTCGCCTTGGCGGCGCTAGTGGCCGCGGCGCCCTCGTCGGCCGCAGAACCGGACGGCAGCGCGCTGGGGCGACTGGTTGCGGCGGCCAGGGCAGACGGCGGCGCCATCAAGAAGATCACCGAACTGTGCGACGACATCGGCCATCGCCTGTCCGGTTCCGCGGCGTACGATCGCGCGGTGGCTTGGGCGGTCGCTGCGATGCAGGCCGATGGTCTGACGACGGCGCGGTCGGAACCGGTTACCGTGCCGCGCTGGGTTCGCGGCGACGAGAGCCTTGCAGTGGTGTCGCCTCGGCCGATGCCGTTGACGCTGCTTGGGTTGGGCGGATCCTGCGCGACGCCGCCTGCCGGCATTACCGCGCAGGTGCTGGTTGTGCGCGATCTGGCGGACCTCAAGTCCAAGGCTGCGGACGCCAAGGGCAAGATCATCGTGTTCAACCAGCCGATGCCCGCCTATAGCGAGAAGAACCGGTCGGGCTACGGCGAAACGGTCCAGCAGCGCGTTCACGGTGCAACCTGGGCACATCAACATGGCGGTGTCGCCGCACTGGTGCGGTCCGTCACGGCGCGCAGCTTGTTGACGCCGCACACCGGCGGTGCGCGCTTCGACGGCCAGGGTACGCCGGTGCCGACGGCCGCGATTGCGACCGAGCACGCGGATCTGCTGGCGCGCTGGCAGGCCCGCGGAATTGTTGCGACGGTGACCCTCAAGATGCAGGCCCACTTCGAGGCACCGGTCGTGCAGGCCAACGTGGTGGCCGAGATCCGTGGCAGCCAGTTTCCGAACGAGGTCGTGGTCATTGGCGGCCACCTGGACAGCTGGGACGTGGGCCAGGGCGCCCATGACGACGGTGCGGGCGTGGTGATGGCCATGCAGAGCCTGGCGCTGCTGCAAAGGCTTGGCCTCAAGCCCAAACGCACCATTCGCGCCGTGCTGTTTGCCAACGAAGAGAACGGCCTCGCCGGCGGCAAAGCCTATGCAGAGGCCCACAAGGCCGAGAAGCACATTGCTGCGCTGGAAGCGGACAGCGGCGCATTCGCACCGGCGGGCCTGGGCGTCGATGCCAAAGATCCGAAGCAGTTGGATGCACTCGCGGCTTTTGCGGAAGGCGTAGCCGCACAGTTCAAGCCGCTGTTTGGTGCGCTCAAGGTGTTCAAAGGCGACGGCGGCGCGGACATCTCGCCATTGCGCGAAGCGGGCGTTCCTGCGTTCGGCCTTGTCGTCGAAGGCAGCCGCTATTTCGACTACCACCATACGCCTGCCGACACGGTCGACAAAGTCGACCCCAAAGACCTCGCCGACTGCGTGGCCTACATGGCAGCGCTGGCCTGGACGTTCAGCGAAACGGGCGTGCCGGTGGCGAAGTGACGGCCCCGCCTGCTGCGACCGCCTCGGCAGACCACCGTTTGAGCGGTGCGCAGCTGCGCCTGCTGGCCTTGTTGTCGGTTGCAACGTTTTTCGAAGGCTGGGACGCGATTGCGTTGACGCAGGTGCTGCCCGAACTGCGCAAGGAGATGGGGCTTTCTCCCAGCCATGCCGGTTGGCTGGTGGGCCTGACCAACATCGGGACCATGGCCGCCTTCTGGCTGGTGCGGCAGGCCGACCAGTGGGGCCGGCGCAAGACCATGCTGTGGACGCTGTCGGGCTAGACCGGGATGACCGCGCTCAGCGGCCTCGCCCCGGATGTGTGGACGTTGGGCGTCGCGCAGACCCTGGCCAAGATGTTCCTCATTGGCGAATGGGCGCTGTCGATGGTCTACGCCGCCGAGGAGTTTCCGGCGGCGCGGCGGGCGACCGTGCTCGGCATTGTGCAAGCCGTGGCGGCCCTGGGGTCGGTCGCTTGTGCGGCGCTGGCTCCATTGCTCATGGATGCACCTCCGGGGTGGCGTACGGTGTACTTGGTCGGTGCCCTGCCCGCCGGCTTGTTGCTGTATCTGCGGCGCAACTTGCCGGAGACACGTCGCTTTGTCGAGCTTCAACGGCTGCCGACCCAGACGACAGATCAGGGCTTGCGCGCAATCTGGCGCACCGCCTACCGCGGGCGCATCGTGCGTCTGGCGGCGGTATGGACGCTGATTTATGCCTGCACCCAGGCGACGATCAGCTTCTGGAAGGAGTTTGCCGTCACCGAACGCGGCTTGAGCGACGCGCAGGTCGGCGGCAGTGTGGCCATCGCGGCGGCAGGCGCGATGCCGCTGGTGTTTTTTGCCGGTCGGTTTATCGACGGCGTGGGCAGGCGGGCGGGTGCGACCGTCATCTTTGCCGTTGCCGCGGTGTCAACTTGGGGCGCGTTCTCGCTGCACGACCGCTGGCCGCTGACCGCGATGCTGCTGGGCGGGATTTTCGCGGCGTCGGCCGTGCTGCCCGTGCTCAACGCCTGGACCACCGAGTTGTTTCCGACCCAGTGGCGCGGTGCGGCGTTTGCGTGGACCAACAACCTGCTCGGGCGCGTTGGCTATGTCGCCGGTCCGATCCTGGTGGGCCAGGCTGCCGACCGGATCGGCTGGGGCAACGCGGTTGCGGCGACGGCCGTGCTGCCTGTGGTGGCGATTGGGCTGGCGCTGTGGTGGCTGCCCGAAACCAAGGGGCGCGCGCTCGAAGAGACGGCTGCGCTGCAGGGGCATTAGGGCGCGCTCGCGGGGCTCAGTCGTGGAGGCCAAGCGCATTTGACTACCCTGGCCGCAAGCACTCGACTTTGCAAGACGAATTGCCGTTCGCTGCCGCAGACAGGGCCGGCGAAGCACTGTGCGTCCATTCCAAACGCATCTTGCCCGACCACCGGCCGTGTTCGGTGACACACGGCAGACGTTTCGGGACCTTTTTGCCCTTGACCGTTCATGGCATTGGCGCACACTGAGAGCTTGCCGGCGGGCGGTGCGGAGACGACATGGATTCGCGGCAACGGTTTCTGCGCAGTTTCCTATGGTTGTCGGTGGCGATGGCCGTCTTTTTCGTGGCGGAATTCGCGCTCGAATGGTGGCTGGCGGGCATGCCTGGCGCCGACAAGGTGTCGTGGGCGGGCAAAAACAACGCCAAGCTGGTCGACC
>CAXRHS010000314.1:0-2327 GCA_964230235.1 Myxococcota bacterium | reverse complement strand
GGTGGCCGCCGTAATCGGGCCTATCGTCAATGAAAACGACACTGTCGCCATCGACGAACTCAAGTTGGGCGACAACGACCAACTGGCCGCGCAAGTGGCGCACGTGGTCGAGGCCGACGCCCTGGTTCTTCTGACGGAAGTGGACGGCCTGTTCACGGCAAACCCCCACGCCGACAAAACGGCGAAACTGCTGACTTATGTCGGTCCGCGCGACCAGGAGGCACTGGCTGCAGCGGGCGATAGCAAAAGCGCATTCGGCACCGGGGGCATGAAAAGCAAAGTCCTTGCGGCCAACAAGGCGGGCAGTGTCGGCGTTGTTACCATTATCGCTGCGGGCAAGCGGCAAGACGTGCTGCGCGACCTTTTCGCCGGTCAGGACATCGGCACCGTGTTCGCGCCGCCGCCCAAAAAGCTGCAGGGCAAGCGATCGTGGCTCGCTACCAGTGTGCGATCGCGCGGTGCACTGCACCTCGATGACGGCGCTGCCCGCGCCATTGCCGGCGGCAAGAGCAGCCTGTTGCCCGCAGGGGTGGTCCGCGTGTCCGGCACCTTTGCGGTCGGCGACCCCGTCGACTTGCTCGGGCCTGGCGGGGGCGTCGTCGCCAAAGGCCTCGCGCGCTACGGCAGCGACGACGCTGCCAAAGTCTGCGGGTTGCGCAGCGACCAGATTACGGCGGTGCTCGGCTGGCTGCCGGCCGGCGAACTGGTGCATCGCGACGATTTGGTCGTGATCGCATAAGGCGCCCCGTGCGTCTATCCGATCGACCGCAAGCGCGCCGCCAGCATCAACAGCCGCGCGGCCTGCAAGATCGCACCTTCGGTATCCCAACTGCTGGCCGTCGTTTCGGTGGTGGTCTTGCCCGCAACCTGCCGCGAACTGACCGGCGGTGCCGAAATCGGCGCGACTTTGCCCCCGGCGCGCTCCAAGCGCGGATCCCATGCGGCCCCGACCTCGGCCTGGATGATCCGTAAAAGCGCCAGATAGTTGCCTGTGCTCGACCCCGTCATGCGGCTGCCCAGACCCGCGTAGTCCATGCCTTCGCAGTCCAGCCGCACCAGCGCCTCGCCGCCATCTGGAGCACACCGCCGCGCCCACAACAAGCAGAAGAACGCGTGGTCGATCGTGCGCTCGGTCTCGGTCTCGACTTTCTTGCCGCCAAATGGCACGCCCATGGCAAGCCGGGCCATGGTTTGTTGCTTGGTGGTGGTTGTTATCGTTGCGGATTGCCCTGAATCGGCCCGGCACGGCAAAGCCAGCCCGATGTCGGCCCAATGGAATCGCAGTGATTGCGTGCGCCCCTGGATGGAAAGGCCGGTCGAGGACAGCGAAAACCCGCGAGCGTCGACGACGGATGGGCCCAAATCCAGCGCCGCCCGCCCGATCGCAAACGCCGCCACGCCCGCCTGACGCAAAGGGCCAACCAGGCCGCGAACTTCGTCTGCCGTCGCCTTCCAGACCGGCACGTAGGGCAGGTTGCGCAGCAGCGGTTGCCGGTGATCGTAGGCAGTGCCACCCAGCGCCATCGCCAGCGCCTGGGCTGCATTGTCGGCATTCGCAACTGGCGGCACCACCAAGAGACCATACATGGCCGCAACCTAAAGCTTGCCGAACCGCCGCAACGCCGCTTCAAAGAGGGCGTCGCGGTGGTCCGGGTGGGCGATGTCGATAAGCAGCCGGGCGCGCTCGCGCAGGGTCCGACCGTACAGGTTGGCGGCGCCATACTCGGTGACGACCCAATGGACGTGCGCCCGTGTCGTGGTGACCCCGGCGCCCGACTGCAGCATCGCCACGATGCGCGACTGCCCTTTGCTGGTCGTGCTCGGCAGCGCGATGATGGCTTGACCGCCCTCGGAAAGACTGGCGCCGCGCATGAAGTCGAGTTGGCCGCCAACGCCGGAATACTGGCGCGTGCCGATGCTATCGGCGCAGACCTGGCCGGTCAGATCGACCTCCAAGGCGCTGTTGATGGCGGTGGCCCTGGGGTTGCGGCGGATGACCGCAGTGTCGTTGACCCAAGCGATGTCGCAAAGCGCAACATCTGGATTGTCATCGACAAAATCGTAGAGTTTTTGCGTGCCCATGCAAAAGCCGCCGACCACCTTGCCGGCGTGCTCTTTCTTGTACTCGCCGGTCACCACCCCCTTGTCCATCAGCGGCAGCAGGCCGTCGCTGAACATCTCGGTGTGCACGCCCAGGTCGCGGTGGTTGTCGAGGCACGCCAGCACCGCGTCTGGAATGGCCCCAATCCCCATCTGCAAGCACGCGCGATCCTCAACCAGATCAGCGACATGCCGGCCAATGGCCAGCTCAACGGGGCCCAAGACAG
>CAXRHS010000313.1:0-5096 GCA_964230235.1 Myxococcota bacterium | reverse complement strand
GGTTTGCGACAAGGGCCAATGCGCGCAAAGCCAGCCAGTGGCGTGCTCGCCCGATGTCAACGGCTGCGATGTGCAAGTCTGCGATCCGAAATCGGGCCTGTGCGCGACCGGGCTGAAGGCTTGCGACGACAGCAACCCGTGCACCGTCGATGCCTGCGACCCCAAGACCGGCGGCTGCATCGGCAAGCCCTACGGCGATGGCACCGCGTGCGGCCCCGGCCTCGCATGTGTGGCAGGCACCTGCACCGATGTGCCCGACAGCCAGGTCGTCGTGGCCGGCAGCTATTGGATGGGCTGCAACGCCGCCGTAGACCCGCAGTGCAAGGCCGACGAGAAGCCGCAGCATCTCGTGACCATCTTGCCCGCGGCGATCGACCGCTTTGAGGTCACGGTTGGCGCGTTCGAGGCGTGCGTCAAGGCCGGCAAGTGCCAGGCGGCGGGCAAGGGCAAGGTGGGCGACGGGCTGTGTAACAGTGGCCTGGCGTATGCCGACCTGCAGCCCATCAACTGCGTCACCGTTGCGCAGGCCGAACAGTATTGCGCTTGGACTGGCGGGCGGCTGCCGACCGAGGCCGAGTGGGAGCTGCTCGCCCGCGGTTCGTGCAGTACGCCGCTGTGCAAGTCGGTGGCGTTCCGCTTTCCGTGGGGCAACTTGCCGTTGCCGTCGGCAGACTGCGCGATGGCGTGGATTCACGGCAACGTCGGCACGGGGTGCAACCAAGGCACCACGCTCGAAACCGGCGCCAAGATCGCCGACAAAAGTCCCTGGGGCGGCTACGACCTCGCCGGCAACGTCCAGGAGTGGACCGGCGACGGCTACAAAGCGGATTTCTATGGCTCGCCAGAGGCGACCAAGCCCAGTCCGAAGGCGAGCGCGGCTGCGCTGCGGGTCGTGCGCGGCGGCGGTGGCGCCAGCAAGCCCGCGGATGTGCGGACCAGCGCGCGCTTTGCGGTCGATGGGGCGACCAGCAGCCCGTGGATTGGGTTTCGGTGCGTCGGGGTGGTGGGCAAATAGCGGGTCAGCGCGGGCGGTGCAGGATCAACGCCTTGAACTCCCCCGGCACGATGCCCATGACGCGCTCGCCGATCGGCCGGAACTGCAACCCTTCGAGCTTGTCTGCGCGCACTTTGCCGCCGCAATGGACCGCAAACTGTTCGGGCGTCATCGCGCGTTTGGGCAGATCCGATCCGAGCGACCGCAAAAGAAACCGCAGGTTGCGAAACTGGGTGCGGTTGCTGGCCAGCACCCACACCTCCTCGCGCAAGCCGAGCAGCGCCGGCACCGGCACCAATTCCGCTGTCAGGCCCAAGCTTTCCGCCACTTTCATCAGGTGCCCGAAGTGCACCGACCATTCGGCGTGATCGAGGTGGGTAGACTCGATCGGGAATTGGTCCTTGGCACCAAACTCGGTCAGCAGCGCAAACCCGCCCGGTTTGAGCGCGAGGGCCAGTTGCTCCACCAACCGCGTCGCGCCGACTTGGATCGGCACCGGCTCCGGGGCCGCGGCGCAGCTCAGACCGTACTTTTGGACCACAGCCAGCGCTGCGGGGTCGGTTTCCGCGTCGGCGGTTCCGGCATCGAGGGATGTGCGCGTGACCATGCCGATGCGCAGATCGGCGATGACCTCGTTGCTGACCAGCCAGTCGACCGACTCAGCCGGCAGTTGCAGGTCGGCGGCATCGCCCAGTCGGGTGTGGACGCCGTCGCCGAGCGGCACCAGCCGGGCCGACTGCGCCGCGTGCAGGGCTGGCGACGCGTCCACCACGGTGTAGCTCAACCCGGGCACGGCTTCGCGCAGCGCCAGAACCAACTGCTCCGCAAACCGACCCGTGCCGCCGCCGACTTCGACCAATGCTCCACGGCCATCTGCCACCCAGCCGCGCTTGAGCGCAACTTTGGCCAGCGTCTGCGCGTAGGTCATGTTGGCAAGCGCCGGGTGCGGGTCGCTCAGCAGGTGCGAAAGCGTGGTCTCGTTCTCTTCAAATTGCGCCTCGGCATCGGCAATGCCGGTCTGGTGATAGGCCATGAGGTCGCGCACCGGGCCCACTTCGTCCGCCGCCGCCGCATCGAAAGGGGCGTACGGCACCGTGCTCGTCGCATACGGTGGTAAGCGCGCTAGCTTGCTTTTGGCCGCCGGCAGCAGGCGCGTCAACTGCCGCGACGAATGCGTCCACTGCGCAATCGACACCACGGCGCGGCCGAGATCCATCGCCGGGTCGCCGTCGTAGGCCTCGGTCAGCGCCATTGCCAGTTGGTGCACCGTGCGCTCGCCGTCGATCGACTTCCACAGGTCGGCCTGCCACGGATCGAGGTCCAAGAACTGCGGCTGCGCCCACGGCTCGTGGCCAAAACCGCGGCTGGTGACACAGCGCACGCTGCCGTCGTCGCGGTTCCAGGCCAAAATCCACGGCCCTTTGATGGGGACCATCGGCACCAGGCCGTCGAGTTCTTGCGCATCGGGCTCGACCAGGACCTTTTGCTGGGCAAAAACGCCGAGAAACTGGCCAAGTTGAGCCTGCGGCCATTGGGCGGCAAAAGCCGGTGCAGCAGCCTCAGCGGTTTGTGGCGTCGCGAAGAAGTCGACCAGGGCCTTGAGGTCCGCCGACATTTCGAGCAGATACCCGTACAGATCGTGGTACAAGTAGGCAGCGTCGCCGCGGCGGAACCACGACAGGTGTTGCGAACGGACGTAGGTGGGCATGGGCAGCTCCGGCGCAGTGGAACGCCGCAACGCTAGCACGGGCGCGGCGGCAGGCGCACCCGGTCAGGCACCCAGACCGAGTTCGCCGGGGGAATTGCCCGGCTTCCACTTCACATTGCACCCCAGACTCGGCAACTGCACCGCCGCCGCCGGTTGCCCCGCCAGCACCGCATCGCACGCGGCCCGCAAGTCTGACCCGGTCACGGCAGTCGGCAAGCTCGGTCGAGCGGCGTCGAATTGCCCGCGGTATGCGAGCTTGCGGTCGCGGTCGTACAGAAAAAAGTCTGGGGTACACGCCGCGTTGTAGGCCCGCGCCACGGCCTGCGATTCATCGGCCAGGTACGGAAACCCATAGCCGGCGCGTGTGATCTCCTCGGCCATCTTGGCGGGGCTGTCATCGGGGTACTGGGTCCAGTCGTTGGCGTTGATGGCGACGATGGCCAGCCCCTTGGCTTGGTACTCGCGGGCAAACTGCGCCAAACCGGGCCGAATGTGGATGACGAACGGGCAATGGTTGCAAATGAACATCACCAGCAGCGCTTCGCGGTTTGCGAAGTCATCGCGGCGCCAGACTTTGCCGCTCGGATCGGGCAGCGCGAAATCGGGCGCGGGCGTGCCGAGCGGAACCAGGGTAGACGGGGTACGGGCCATCGGGAACCTCAAGGTCGGGCAGGGCAGCAGTTGTAGCGCGCGTGGGCGTCGGTGCCATTGGCGGTCAAGCCAGCGCATTGGCGGTCGCCAGCCGGTGCGCGGTGTCCGCTCCCTGGATGGCCTGGCCGTGCGATGGGATGAAGTGCGTGGGCGGTTCGTTCTGCAACAACGCCGCGACCCAGGCCTTGTACTCCGCCTTGTCGCGCAAAAAGAACCGCTTGAAGGCCGGGTTGGTCATCAGTCCGGTGCGAAAGCCCAGCGCCTTCATCACCCAGCGGACCGGAAAGCCGGGCAGACGCTTTTCGTTGATGATGCCGTCTGTGGCGAAAAGCGCTCGCCCGGCGCTCGTCTGCACTTGCACCCAGGTCTCGCCGTGGGTCGCCGTCGGCGGGTGATGCAGCTTGACGTGTTTCGGCAACGCCTTTGCGAGGTCGGCGACGTCGCCCACTGCCAGGGCCTTGCAGCGCTTGCGCAAACCCGGCAGCGCATTGGGGTGCGCGACCAGCCGCGCGTTCGGGTAGCGTTTGGCCCACACTGGCAGCCCCCACCAGTGGAAGTGGTTGGGTGCCAACAACCAATTGACCGTGCCCCACTTGTCGACCTGGGCGAAGGCTTCGTCGTCGATGGTGCCCGGGCTCACGGCGAGCAACTGTCCGTCGCCCAGGCCCACGACCAGCATGCGCGCCTTGATGTCGCCGTAGCGAATGCCGGCGAGCGGCAGGTCGGGGTCGTAGATGTCCCAGGTTTCGGTGGTCGGCATCGCAAACTCGGCGTCGCTCGGGCGACGGTGCGGCAGGGTGGCATGCGCCCGGTCGGGCGGCAACTCTGCTGTGCCAGGTTTTCGCTGTGCCAGGTTTTCGCTGTGCCAGGTCAGAAACGCCGCTACGTCCCAGCCCGCGGCTTGGTGGATCCAGGCAACAGTTGATTTTCGTTTAGCTTGTCTACTTCTGCCTTGAGCGACGCCGGACTGCGCGCGAAGCGCAAGGCTTCGTCAAAGGTCACCGTGCCCGCGCGCACGTGGTCGCCCATGCTGCGCTCCAAGGTCACCATGCCGTCGCGAAAGCTGGTCTCGATGACGCTTTGCAGCTGAAAAGTCTTGCCTTCGCGAATGATGGCGCGCACGGCGGTCGTCCCCACCAGCACCTCGAACGCCGGCACCCGGCCCTTGCCGTCGGCGCGCGGCAGCAACCGCTGCGAAATCACTGCCGTCAGGCACGCCGACAGCGCCACCCGAATCTGCCCCTGCTGGTAGGGCGGAAACACGTCGATGATGCGATCGATGGTCTGCGGCGCATCGTTGGTGTGCAGCGTCGCAAACACCAGGTGGCCGGTCTCTGCGGCGGTCAGCGCCGCGCTGATGGTCTCGACGTCGCGCATCTCGCCGACCAGAATCACGTCGGGGTCCTGGCGCAAGATGGACGTGAGCGCGGCGGCGAAGCTTTTGGTGTCCGCGCCAATCTCGCGCTGCTCTACCGTCGCGCTGCCATTTGGGTGCACGAACTCGATCGGATCCTCGACCGTGATGATGTGGCAGTTGCGCCCCGAGTTGATGAGGTGGATGAGCGAAGCCAGGGTCGTGCTTTTGCCTGACCCGGTGGGGCCGGTCACCAGCACCAGACCCTGTTGTTTTTGCGCGAGTTCTTGAATCGCCTGCGGCAGGCCGAGCGTGCGAATGTCCGGAATCTGCATGGGAATCAGCCGAATCGCCATCGCAATCGTGCCGCGCTGGTAGTGCGCAGTGAC
>CAXRHS010000312.1:0-2555 GCA_964230235.1 Myxococcota bacterium | reverse complement strand
CCATTAACACTCTGTCCCTACCCGACGCTCTTCCGATCTGTGGTGATCAACAAGATTGATCGACCCGACCGCCAACCCAACCGCGTGCTGGACGCGGTGTTCGACCTGTTCGTGGCGCTGGACGCCAACGAGTTGCAGTTGGATTTCCCGGTGATCTATGCGTCGGGCCGCGGCGGATTCGCAGTCAAAGACGATACCGAGGTGACCGACGACGATCCGGCGGTGATGGCCGAAAAGCAGCGCGGCAAGACGCTTGCGCCGCTCTTGGACCTGATCCTGGAGCACGTGCCGCCGTGCGCGTTTGATACCGAAGGGCCGGCGCAGTTCCAGGTCGCGACCCTTGATCGCAACGACTTCTTGGGCCGCATCGCCGTTGGCCGCATTTACCGCGGCGCGGTCCGCAAGGGCGACCGCTTGACGCAAATTCGCCTTGACGGCTCGACCCAGCCGCTGCGTGTGACCAAGCTGATGGGCTTTCTAGGCACCGAGCGCATCGACGTTGACCAGGCCTATGCTGGCGACATCATTGCTCTTGCCGGCGTGGGTGATGTGACTGTCGGCGAAACGTTGTGCGCGGAAGGCACACTGGAGCCACTACCTGCGATCCCGGTGGACGAGCCGACCCTGTCGATGGACTTCATCGTCAACAACTCGCCGTTTGCGGGCAAGGAGGGGCGGTTTGTGACCACCCGTCACGTGCGTGAGCGCCTTTTCAAAGAGCTGGAGTCCAACGTCAGCCTGCGCATCGAAGAAACCGGCAGTCCAGACTCGCTGCAGGTGTCGGGGCGCGGCACATTGAGCCTGTCGATCCTCATTGAGACGATGCGGCGCGAGGGCTACGAACTGCAGGTCAGCCAGCCGCGGGTCATCCTCAAGCGCGGCGACGACGGCGCGCGCCTCGAGCCCTACGAAGACGTGGTGTGCGAGTGCGCAGAGCCGTACTCCGGGGTCGTCATCGACAAGCTGGCGCAGCGGGGTGCCGACCTGCGCTTGATGAACGTCGAGGACGACGGCACCGTGCGCTTGGAGTTCCGCTGTCCATCGCGCGGCCTCATCGGGTACCGCTCCCAGTTCTTGACCGACACCCGCGGCACCGGCGTCATCTACCACACCTTTGCCGAGTTCGGGCCGTGGCGCGGCGACATCCGCCGCCGCCAGAACGGTGCGCTGATCGCGCTGGAGCCGACCACCACCACCCAGTACGGCATCTTCAACTTGCAGGATCGCGGGCAGTTTTTCGTCGGACCGGGCGCCGACCTCTACGAGGGCCAGGTCATCGGTGTGCACAACCGCGACAACGACCTCGTCGTCAATGCGGGCCGCGAGAAGAAGCTGACCAACATCCGCTCTGCCGGGGCCGACGAGAAGTTGCTGTTGACGCCGGCCAAGCGGCTCAGCCTGGAAGAGGCCTTGGAGTTCATCGCCGACGACGAACTGGTCGAGGTCACCCCCAAGTCGCTGCGCATTCGCAAGCGGCATTTGCGCGAGTCGGATCGTCGACGCTTTGAAAAAGCGGTCGAGGCTGCCGGGGCTTGACCGCGCCCGACCCTGCCTTATCCTGCGACCACGACCGCACGATTTCGCGGTCTTGAGGCACCATGTCGTTGCAGGATTTCGGAGCCGCTCGCCCCTGGTCGCAGACCGGCGAGTTGGAAGCCAGCGCTCGCACCCAGTTGGCGGCGCGGTTCATGAATCAAGTGTTTGCGTGGATGGCAGGCGGCCTGGCGCTGTCTGGTGGCCTTGCGCTCACGGTTGCGTCGTCTGAGGGCTTGATGCAGGCGGCGCTGCGGCTGTACTTGCCGCTCGTCATCGTCGAATTGCTGGTGGTCATCGCGCTGTCCGCGTTCGTCAACCGGATGTCCGCGACGGTTGCCGCCGGCGCTTTTCTTTTCTATGCGGCGTTGACCGGCGTGACCTTTGCACCACTGTTGCTCCTCTACACCGGCGCGTCGGTGGCCAACGTGTTCTTTGTCACCGCCGGCGTGTTTACGTCGATGGCTGTCTACGGCGCGGTGACCAAGCGCGACCTCACCGGGGTCGGCTCGTTCTTGATGATGGGCGTCATCGCCATCCTCATCGCCGGGATCGTCAACCTCTTCTTGGCCTCCAACGCGCTGCAGTTCGCGATCAGCGTGCTCGGCGCGTTGATCTTCACCGGGCTCACAGCCTATGACGTCCAGCAGTTTCGCAGGCTGGGCTACCTCGGCTTCAGCAACCCCGAGCAGCGCCGCAAGATGGCGCTCATCGGTGCGCTCAACCTGTACCTCGATTTCATCAACCTTTTCCTGAATCTGCTGCGCATTTTCGGCAGTCGCCGGTAGGGAACTGTCCCAGAATGAGTCATTCTGGGACCCGTTGCATTTGCTACACCCGATCGCCCAAGTCCGGCGCAATGTGCCAGACCGGCGCTCTCGCGCTTGCTGAGCGGGTCGGGAGCTCGCGTCTGCATTGCAGCCGACTCGCTGCGACGGCGGATGGATGAATTTGAACTTCGGTCAGCGTCTATAGGTGTTGAGCAAGCGCAGCCCCCCTTGATCTTGGCCCACGCGACCGGC
>CAXRHS010000311.1:0-10827 GCA_964230235.1 Myxococcota bacterium | reverse complement strand
TGCGAGTCGGGCGAGAACAGCAGCAACTGCGCCAGCGACTGTAAGCCGCACCTGTGCGACTCCTACTGCGGTTCAACGACTCCCTACACGGCAGCCAACGGCAGCAAGTGCTACTGCGATTCCTCCTGCAAAAGCTATGGCGACTGCTGCGGCTGGACCGGCCCGACCACCACCAAGAACTACTCGTGCTCAGGGTCCACCTGTTCGTACTGCAAGTAGCGCGGCATTTTGCCCAAACCGGCGTCCTGCGCTAGCGTTGCCGGCCCGCGGGCGTCACAGCCCGCGCTGTGGGTCCGATGGCGCGAACGCGGCAGCATGTTTTTCTGGTTCCCGGCTTCTTCGGCTTTGCCAACCTGGGCGACCTGAAGTACTTCGCGCACGTCCAAGAGATCCTCGAAGCCCGCCTGGCGGAACGCGGCATCGACGCCCACGTGGTCCAGGTCAAGACCGCGCCGACGTCGTCAGTCAAGAAGCGCGCCCAGCGGCTGTTGCAGCAGATGCAGGACCATGCCGGCGGCGACGACGCGCCCATCCACCTCATCGGCCACAGTTCCGGGGGGTTGGATGCCCGGCTTTTGGTCGCGGCCGGCGGTTCGCTGAGCAACGATCTGCCCGCCGACGAACTGGCCAGTCGGGTGCGATCGGTGGTGACGGTGACCACGCCGCACCACGGCACCCCGACCGCCGGGTTCTTCATGACCGTGGTCGGCGGTCGCTTGCTGCAGATCCTGTCGCTGTCGATGATCTACACCTTGCGCTACGGCAAGCTGCCGCTGTCGGCGCTGGTGCAGATGGCCGGCATCCTCATCAAACTCGACAGCCTGGTGCAGCCGAGCGATCCCCTCGATCAACTCTACGATGACCTCCTCGGCGACTTTTCCGACGAGCGCCAGCGCGAAATTCGCGAGTTCTTCAAAGAAGTTGGCGCAGACCAATCGCTCATCGGTCAGTTGATGCCGCAGGCGATGGAGACCTTCAACGCCGTGACCCGCAATGACCCGGCGGTGCGCTACGGCTGCGTGGTAGCGCGGGCGCGGGCACCGGGCGTGGGTTCAACCCTTGCCGCGGGACTGTCGCCGTATGCGCAGTCGAGCCATGCGCTGTATGTTGCGATCTGGAACCTGGCCAGCCGCCACCCGGCCGACAAAGTGCCGTTGCCTGTGGTCGAGCACGTGCGGGCGTTGCAGCAAGCGTACGGCGAAGTTCCCGATCTGAAGGCCAACGACGGCATGTGCCCGGTGCTTTCCCAACTGTGGGGCGAAGTGGTGTGTTGCGTGCAGGCCGACCACCACGACGTCATCGGCCACTTTGACAACCCGGACCACGTGCCGCCGCATTTCGACTGGATTACCAGTGGTTCTGGGTTTCGGCGCAGCGAGTTCGAGCGGTTGTGGTCGGCGGTTGCGCAGTTCGTCGCCCGGCCGGCCGTGGCTGCCGCCGATGTGCGCCGCAAGGTCGCTTGAAAAGTCCCTGCTTCTCCACGGGAAGTCTTGTACGGCTCCGATCCTATGACATCAGTGTGACCAAAGCGCCAGGCGGCTGGCGGTTTGGCGCGCCAACCCTCTGCTACGCTTGCGCCCGGCGGGCCACGCGCGTTCTCATGCGCGACAACTGGGTTGGTGTGCCATGGCAAGGTCGGCGCAAGCACGGTGGTGGCTCCTTTTGGGGATGACCGCGCTGCTCGCTGTGCCCGCCTGCACCGACCCCGCCCACGACGCCTGGAAAGAAGACATCGTCCCATTGCTGGAAACGCGCTGCGCCAACGCCGCGTGTCACGGCAGCCTGGCCGGCAAGGACCACCAGCTGGACCCGGCGCGGTGGCTGACCTTCCCCATCGACGCGGCCGGGCGCATCACCGATCCAGCCAAAGCGCTGACGAGCGTCAAGGCCAAGATCAACTCGGTCGAAGACCCGGCGTACTCGACGCTTTTGCGCAAGACCCTGCCCACCGCGCAGGGTGGGCTTTTGCACTTCCAAAACGCTCCGTTTCCGTCGCGCACCGATCCGGCCTACCTCAAGCTCGCCGCCTGGGTCGCGACCGTCAAGGACGGCACCGAAGCCAAAGGCGAGCCGGCGCTGGACGCCAACGAGGCGCTTTTCGCCAAAAACGTCTACCCGTTTCTGGTCGATCGCGGCTGCGCCACCGCGACCTGCCACGGCAGCTTGATGTTCGGGGGCGCCGTATTCTTCGCGCCGGCGGTGCCCGGCACCCACAAGCTGCCCAAGGCCGCCCTGCGCGCCACCTACGCCGAAGCCCGCCGCAACATTGCGTTGTGGGGCGAGCCGCTGCGGTCGCGGCTCATCGCCAAGATCCTGCCGCTCGAGATCGGCGGCATCCCGCACAAGGGCGGCAACGACGTGTTCCTGGCCAAGGAGTCCGCTGACGGCGCCGATCCGCGCAAATCCGCGACCGTGCAGGGACTTTTGCAGTGGATTGCCGCCGAGCGACAGACCCAGCTGCAGTCGCTGGAGCCCAAAGCGACGACCGCACCCCCACTGGTGGCGGTTGGCGGTCCGGTCGCGCCGGCTGGCCCATTTGACCAGCCGCCCTTTCTGGCCGGCAGCGACCTGTATCGGCTGGACCCGCCCTATTCTGGCGCCGCGGTCAACCTGACGGCGAGCCTGCACGCCGCGCCCGCGGACGTCCGCGATCCCGCCACCAGCCACGACGCGCAGCGGGTGGTGTTCACGCTGCGCAAAAGCGCAGACGACGCACCGAACCTGTGGACGGTCGGCCTGGACGGCAGTGGCGCCAAGCAGTTGACCCAGTTTGGCGGCGACGGCAAGGATGGCACGTTCCAAGGCGCGTACATGCCGGTGTTTGGGCCCAATGGCGGGTTCGTCGATGCCGGTGGCAAGGCGCCTTACGAGCGGATCTACTTCAGCGCGGTCAAACACGGCGACCGCAGCGATGTGCTGGCGGTGCGCAACGCGGACTTGTATGCCATCGACACGGACGGTCAGAACCAGGAACAGCTGACATGGACCGTGGTGCCAGAAACGGCACCGTGGTTCCTGGCGACCGGCGAATTCAACGGCACCATGGCCTACACCATCCGGCGTTCAGCCGAGGGTGGTTTCAAGGGCGTGCTTTTCCGCTTTCCGGTCTGCCACAACCACGACCACCACATCCAGCCGGAGGCACACCCGCACTTTGGCATGAGCGAACCGGAACAGGTGTTTTGGCACCTGCGCGAGTTGCCCGAAGGGCGCTCGGTGCTGACCGTCCAAGACGAGGGCAATGTCTGGCGCGGCGGCCCGTTGTGCGTGCTTGAGCGCCAGTTTGCGGTCGAGGTGCCGATCGGCCAGGAGGCGGCGGCGACCGTGCCCGCGTTCCGCCATGCGCTGACCTACCTGACCCCAGACGCCGCGCGCAAGGGCAAAAGTGCCGGTGGCTTGTGGCGCGACCCGACCCCCATGCCCGATGGCAGCATCGTAGCGGCCCACCACGAAGGCGCGTTTGACTTGTCTGAGGCCGCGACGGCACCGCACCTGCGGCTGGTCCATGTCACGCTGGCTGAAGACCGCAATGCCTCGCGGCCCAAAGTCGCGCAGATCAAGGTGTTGCGCGACGAAGCTGGCCAAAGCTGGTCCCAGCCGGTGGCGGCCGTGGTGCGCGCGCCGGAGGACGCCCCGCACCCGCGCCAGTGGAACCAGAAAGACGCCCTGGCCACGCTGGTGCACAGCGGCGTTCAGGTCATCGAAGCGGTGCTGGCGCAGCTGCCGCCGCTCAAAGCGCGGGTTCTGCGCACCGATCTGAGCTACGTGCGCGCGGTGGTCCCGCTGGCCGTCGCGGGCAAAGTGGACAGCACGCCAGTTGCCGCCGCCGGTACCCGCCACGGCTGGCAGAACGCCACCAAAGCCTCGGCGACCGGCCGCATGCCGCTGTTTGCCGCTGCCGAAGTGCCACCCGCCGCCGACGGCAGCCTCGCGGCGCATATCCCGGCCAAAGTGCCGGTGCGGGTCGTAACCTTGGACGCCGACAAGAAGGCGGTCGGCGCGCTGCAGCACCAGTGGTATGCGGCCGCGCCCGGCGAGCGCTTTCCGGTTGGCATTCCGCCCACCTCTTACAACGCGCGCTGCGCTGGCTGCCACGGCGCGCTCGACGGCAATCCGAGCACGGCGCTGCAGCCGGCCACCGATTTCGTGACCCAAGCGAGCGTCACGGCCGCGCTGTACACCGACGCCGATCGCCGCAAGCCCAAGAAGCTGCCCACGGTCGACGCCAGCTTCTTTGTGCTGGTGGATTTCCAAAAAGACGTCGCGCCCATTCTGGCCAACAAATGCGCAACCGCGGGCTGCCACACCTTGACCCAGCCGGCCGCCGGCCTGTCGCTGACCGCCAACAAGACCGCCCACTACAACGATGCCTACGAGAGCCTGCTCGGCCCCGGCGACAAGTCGGCGGGCGGCTTTCAGTACGTCGATGCGCTCGGCTACCTGGCGCGCAAGTCCTACCTGGCGGAGAAGATCCTCGGCAAGGAACTCGATGCAGCGGGCAAGTTCACCACGCCGTGCCCGCCAGCCGGATCGCCGGCGCTGACCGAAGCCGAGCGCACCACGCTTTTGCGCTGGATTGAATTCGGGGCCGCCTGGCAGGGCGCGCCGTTGCCGTAGCATGATGGGGTGACGATGGCGTTCGGGGCGACGCGCGGACAGGAAAAGGCCAAGCAGCGGCGAGCGGTTTTCGCCCTGGCGCTGGTCGTCTGTCTGGGCTGCGCCGATCACCTGGAGCCCGCGCCAATCGCGCTGCCGACCCCAGACCGCGCCAGTTTTGACCTCGACGCCGGGCCGTTGCTGGCGACCCGCTGCGGCGACGCGCTGTGTCACGGTCGGCCCGACCGACCGTTCGTGCTGTACTCGGTCGGTCGCCACCGCCTCGATCCGGCGCAGACCTACCTGTCGACGGCGCTGTCGGTCACAGAGCGGGACCGCAACTTTGCCAGCACGCTTGGCTTTTTGGATCACGCGGCTCCAGCCCAGACCACGCTGTTGCGCAAGGCCTTGGGGCAGTTGGGGCACAAGGGCGGGGTGGTGTTTGAGGCCCCAAGCGACCCGACGGTGGTGGCGATTGCGGGCTGGTTGACCGGCGAGGCGGCCCGACGGAGCCAGCCATGATGCGGTCCTCCATCACGCTTTGCGCCGCAATGGCGGTCGCGTGGGCTTGCGCCGAGCCTGCGCCGCTGCCCACCGCGACTGAACTGCGACCGGCTCCCAATCCGATTACCCCGCTCGACCCGCTGTGGTCCAAGCAGCCGCACCGCGATCGGCCGCGCGCCATTTGCGCGCTGCCCGACGGCTCCAAAGCCTACGTCATGCTGTCGGGTATCGAGGACGATGCCGGCACCCAGGTGGCCGTCGTCGACCTCGTCGCGCGCAAGACCTTGCGGCGGCTGTCGTTTCCGCGCTCGCCGTGGGCGTGTGCGCTCAGCCCCGAGGGCCGCTGGCTGGTGGTGACGCTGCGCTACAGCGACATGGCGAGCGTGGTCGACACCCAGACCGACCAGGAAGTGCTGCGCGTGCCGGTGCCGTTCTACACCGAAACGGCGATCTGGCGGCCCGACGGCAAGCGCGTCTACTTTGCCAACCGCTGGAAGGACAGCGTACTGTGGTGGGACGTCACCGCAGGCACGACGTTTGCGCTCCAAGGCACCAATTATGCCGGTCTGGCACCCGAAGCGCCGATGGGCACGCCGACCAGCGACAACCCGGGGCCGTTGGCGATGACCGCGGACAGCAAGCGGCTTTTCGTGGGTTCGGTCGCAGGCGGCACCATCGCGGTGCTGGACGGCTATACCGGCAAGCTCGTCGATGCCGATGGCGATCCCAAGACCACCACCGTTGGCGCGCCCAAGGGCATCAGCCACATCGACCTCAAGTCTCCGGTTGGCGGTCTGGCAGTCTGGAAAGACCGCTTGTTTGTCGCCGACATGGGCAGGGGCCTTGGCGCCCAGCCGACAACCGGCATCGACATCGACGAGGACGGCCATCCGGGCGACGGCACCGCCAACCTGAGCTTTCAGGACCAGCAAAACGAGATCGGCGTCATCGACACCGCCACGCTCAAAGAGGCGTTTCGCTATACCTCGGACACCATCTGCTGCGGCGATTTCCGCGACGCCGATCCGGACCATCCCGACAAAGGTCTGGCGTTGCCGCTGGCCGATCAGTGGTCGCCCGATGTGGTGCAGTCGCTGCCGCCCAAGTCCACCTGGCTGGTGGCCGGTGCGCTGCCCGAAGCGCTGCTCGTGCGCGGCGATTCGCTCTGGGTGGCGTTCGCGGGCACTAGCGACATCCAGGGCTTCGACATCGGGGCCGGCGGTGCGCTCAAGCCTCGCCAGGCCGCGGGCGACCTGTACAAGACCGGCTACAACCCCAAAGCGCTGGCGCTCGGCCCGGGCGGCAAGCTGGTCTCGGTCAACCGGTTGGGCGAGAGTCTGACCATCGTCGATACCGACCAGCCCCCGGGCAAGGCCGAGACCACCTTCGTTATCGGCGACGTCGCCGGCGGCGCGTTTCCGGCGACCGATGCCGAGATGGGCGAGGCCATCAACGAGATGACCGCGCCGTTCACGATCGACGGCGACCAGACCTGCGTGCAGTGCCACCGCGACAACGGTGCCATCGCTCGGCCTTTTGTGATGCCGCTGCAGTCCAGCCAAGCCTGGAGTCTGCGCAACGTCATGGCGCAGCGGGGCTTGTACGATACCCGACCGTGGTTCTTTGAGACCGCGATGGACGAAACCAACTTCTTTCCAGTGCTCAACGAGTTCGCGCGTCGCGAGAATTTCTGCTGTGAGCAACTCAACAAGATCGTGTGGGCCAACTACCCAAGCGTCACCGAATGCCAGAAAGACCCGGCCAAAAAGGGCTGCAACCACGTGATGAACTGCACGGCCGATCCGCCGCCTGAGTGCGCGGCGCAGCCGTATGCAAAGACCCCCTACCTCAAGCGCAGCGACTTCATCCGCGCCGCCGCCAAGCAGCTTTTTGGCCGCGATACCGCGATTGGCGACGTGCTGGTCAAAGAGGACCTGCAGGGCAACAGCAAGCCGCTGGTGCTCGATTTTGAGGGCATCACCCGCGCGCTCGGGCTGTTCATGCTGCGCACGCCGCGGCTGCTGCCCAACCCCAATGCGCACCTGAACCTGCCCACCGCGCGGCGCGGCAAAGACATCTATTTGGGCACCGACGCCGGTTGCAACAGCTGCCATCCGCTGCCGGTGACCACCACGGCCACGCTGCCGTCGCCGTTTTCGCCGTTCAACATGCCATTCCGGTTCCCACCGGTCATCAGCCCGGAACGCCGACCCGACGGCACCGACGCCATGGCGGTGACCGAACAGTTCATCGCCACCTTCCCGCAAGTCGTGCAGACGCCCGCGGGCCTGCACGTGGGCAGCACCCCGCTGCGCGGGCTGTGGGACCGGCCGCAGTCGCGGTTCTTTCACGACGGCCGCGGCAGAAGTCTGGTGTCGTCCTTGGCCACACCGCACCACCCGGCGCTCAAGCCCGGCGAGCTTGGCCACAACGTGCGCGACGGCGTGCGCGACACCCACGGCGGCACCAGCCAGCTCGACAAGTGGGCGCTGCAAGACCTCGCCAACTTCCTTTTGACACTGTGAGGCCTGTGGTGACGAGGCGCCGGACGTTGTGGAGTGCACTGGCGGCGCTGGCCGTGCTGCCGGCGTGCGCAAGCGTGGCGCCGTGGAAGCGGGGGGCCCTGGCCGACAAGCACATGCAATGGGACCGGCACGCCGACCGCGCCGCCTTGCGCAGGCACGTGCTGGCCGTTCGCGAAGGGGCACCCCCGATCGAGGCCGGCGGTGGCAGCGCGTGCGGCTGTGACTGAGCTGGCCAAACCCCGTTGGCAGGGCGCACCATGGGCAGTTGTCGTTGGGTGCTTTTCTTGCGCGCTCGCCCACGCCCAGGAAACCAGCGCCGGCGGTGCGGTCATGGTGTACAGCGACACCAACAACGTGACCGTGATTTCGCCGCGGCTGTCGGGCCGGCAGACCGTGGCCGAAGTGCAAGTCGACGTGGCAGCTGGGGTCGATGTGGTCACCGCGGCTTCGGTGGACCTGACGACCGCGGCTTCGCCCAAGGGGTTTTCGGAAGAGCGCTGGCAGTTGGACGCCGGCGCAGGCCGGCAATGGGAGGGTGGCACTGCGCTGCGCGGCTGGTACGCGTTGTCGCGCGAGCCCGACTTCTTGTCGCACCAGGTGGGGCTGGCGGGCGGGGTCGAACTGCGCGACCGGCATAGCTTGTTCGGCCTGGGCCTGGTCACCGACCAGTCTACCGTCGGCCACCGCTACGACCCCAGCTACAGCCGCGACCGCACCGGCTATAGTCTGCAGGCGACCTGGAGCGAAGTGCTTGGGCCGGAATCACTTTTTGACTTCGCCTACACCGCCGGCCGCCAAGCGGGCATGCTCGCCAGCCCGTATCGGTTCGTGCGCCTATTCGACCCCGACGACGCCGGCCAACACCGCACTGCGGTCGCCGAGGCGGTGCCCGACGCGCGCACCCGCCATGGGCTGGTGGTCGGGTTGCGCAGCCGCGTGCTGCCGCGTTGGTTTCTACTCGGCCAGTTGCGCGGCCACAGCGACGACTGGGGGTTGCGGGCCCTGTCGGCTACCGTGCGCAGCAGTTGGACCCTGACCCCGACCTGGACGCTGGACGCCGAGTTGCGCGCCCACGGTCAAGGCCGCGCCGATTTCTACCGCCGCACCTACCAAACCTACCCCGATGCGCCCGGTTGGCGGACCGCCGACAAGGAACTGGGGCCGATGCGCACGCTGCAAGGTGGACTGCACGTGCAGTGGCGACCGTTCGGCGCTGGCCGGCCGCTGGTCGCCGCGGGCCTGGGCGCCGACGTGGTGCGGTTCGACTACCTCGACTACCACTGGCTCGCTGGGCGGACGGCGCTGGTCACCCTCTGCCACCTGACCTGGGAGCCGTAAGCGGAGGAAGCATGGCCGCCAAGATCGCGAAAACGGTGGCGGCGCTAGCGGTTGCATTCGCCGCTTGCGAACCGCCACCCGCGCCGCCGCCGGTCGAGGACACTGCCACCGCCGACATCAAGCTGCCGCCGTGCGAGGCCATCGGCGAGATTTTCGCGGTCGACAAAGACGGCGGCGAGCGGTCGCTGGCGAGCGACAAGACCACCAAGATTCCCCTGATTTTGGGCTTTCAGGGCTTCATCTTCTTGCGGTTGGGCCTGCGCAGTCCGGTGGCGTTGCCCGGCGTGGTCAAGCTCAAGATCTCGGCGCAAGTCGGCAGCGTACACGACGTCACCACCCCGTTTGCCAGCGTCAAGACCAGTCCCAACGCCGGGGGATCGGTAACCCGCGACGTGCCGTTGTTTTTCAACGACGTGCCGTTTGCAGAGTTGGCCGGCAAGCCAGCCACGGTTGGCCTGCAGGTCGACACCAACACCTGTCGGATGACGTCGATCGCGCCGGTCGAGCTGGAGGACGGCGGGATTATGGGCGCGGATGCGTCGATGTGGGGGACGATTGACGCGGGTGCCAAGCCATAGGCCAGCGTGCGCAAGAAGGCCACAGCACGCACTACCGGCCTACAAAAACGCCGGATCCCGATAAACCCCAAACTCTTCGCGGAAAATGTCGCTGATCTCACCCAGCGTCACCAGCTGCCGCACGCCATCCAAAATCGGCGGCACCAGGTTGTCGCCGTTCCTGCACGCCGCGCGAATGGCCGCCTGACAGCGCGCCGCCGCATCGGCGCTGCGGTCCTGCTTGGCCTTCTTGCAGCGGGCAATCTGTGCGCGCTCCACTTCAGGGTCGATGTGCAAAAGCGGAATCGGGTCGCCCTTTTCCTCAACATGGACATTTTGCCCCACGATTTTGCGCTCGCCAGTCTCGACCCGCCGCTGGAACCCGAACGCACTCTCGGCGATTTCCCTTTGAGGAAAGCCAAGTTCAATCGCGCGCACGATGCCACCCAGGTCGTCGATCTTGCGGATGTACGCCAGGGCCTCTTCCTCCATCTTGTCGGTCAGGTGCTCGACAAAATACGACCCCGCCAGCGGATCGACGGTGTTGGCGACGCCGGACTCTTCCAAGATCAGCTGCTGGGTGCGCAGCGCCAGCTTGGCCGCCGACTCGGTCGGCAGGGCATAGGTCTCGTCCAGGCTATTGGTGTGCAGCGACTGGGTCCCGCCCAGCACGGCGGCCAGCGCCTGCCAGGTGGTGCGCACCACGTTGTTCAGCGGCTGTTGGGCCGTCAGCGACACGCCAGCGGTCTGGGCGTGGGTCCGCAGCATCATCGATCGCGGGTTGGTGGCGCCAAACCGCTCTTTCATGATCCGCGCCCACAGCCGGCGCGCGGCGCGGAACTTCGCGACTTCTTCAAAGAAATCGTTGTGGACATCGAAAAAGAAGCTCAGGCGCGGCGCAAAGCTGTCCACCGCCAGACCGGCCTCGATGCCGGCCTGCACGTAGCCAATGCCATCGGCCAGCGTAAACGCCAGTTCTTGCACGGCGGTCGCTCCGGCTTCGCGGATGTGGTAGCCCGAAATCGAGATCGAATGCCAACGGGGCATCTCGTTCGCCGTGAACGCCACCGTGTCGCGCACGAGTCGCATCGACTGACGGGGCGGGAAGACGAATTCTTTCTGGGCCTGGTACTCCTTCAGAATGTCGTTCTGCAGGGTGCCGCCGAGTCGAGCGCGCGGAACGCCGGCCGTCTCGGCCTGGGCCACGAACATCGCGAGCAAGACCGCGGCCGGCGAGTTGATCGTCATCGATGTGGTGATGTTGCCGAGGTCGATGTCGGCGAAGAGGTCGCGCATGTCGGCCAAGG
>CAXRHS010000310.1:0-7810 GCA_964230235.1 Myxococcota bacterium | reverse complement strand
GCGGACACACGGGCGACACAGACGCCACCCAACACCCGGGACTGCTCGGTGCTGCGGGGATCCGGACACCAACTGTTTTCAAAGATCACGTGGTCTTTGAACTGGACCGGTCCCGAAATCGACCCGGACTCGCCGCCGATCGTCAGGTTGCCGTCGACGATGAGGTTGCCCTTGATCTGAATCTTCTTGGTCGACAAGGTCTGAATCGACACGCCCCAGCTGAAGTAGCCGTCAGTCGTCGCCGGCGGCATCTGGTTCTTGAGCGGGTCCTTGACCGTCAGCGACCAGGTGCCCTTGGGGTTCTTGCCAATCCAGTCCTTGTTCATGTCGCCCTGGGCGATCGCGGTGTCCTTGTTGAAGGCTGCCTTGAGGGTGTTGCCGGTCTTGCTTTTGGCATACAGGATATACGGATTGGCCATGCCGGGGCCGTACAACTCGATGGTCATGGCCGACAGGTCGGAGGTAAACACGTCCACATCGATCCAGATCGCCTGGGCCAGGCCAATATCCGGAAAATCCAACGAAGTGGAAATGCCGGCGCCGTTGCCATCGGGGATTGGCGTCTTGTCGGGGCCTTTGGTCGTATCGACGAACTGGTTGAAGATCAGGCCGTTGGAGATCTCATCGATGTTGTCCGGCGCAACAGCACCGGGACCGCAATCCAGCGAACCGTCAGCCTTGAAGCCGATGAGCACCATGCCGCTGCCGCAGGCGGCGCCGATCTTGGCCAGCACCGGCTTGCCGGTCAGATCGCCGTAGGCACCGGTCTTGCCAGCATCGCTGATCTGCGGTTTGTCCTTGAGGTCGTTGTAGCTACCGCTGCCGGCGACCGTGGCCAGCGATGCGGCCTTGACGTAGTTGGCAAGCTCGGTGGCCTTGGCGTAGTTGCCGAGGTCGGCCAGCTTGGCGTAGCCCGACAAGTCGCTGGTCTTGGCGTAGCTGCCGAGGTCCGCGGACTTGGCGTAGGCCTGCAGCACGGCGGGATCCAATGCCCCTGCCTTGATGCAGCCCGTGCAGGCGACGTTTTCTGCCACCGCGGCGCGCAGCGTAAACAGCGAGGCGCCAGCCGGCTGACGGGGCAACTCGGGGTCGGAGCCAATCTGCAGGCCGAGCCACGCCGTGGTCATGTCGAGCCCGGCAGCCGACAAAGGCTGCTTGCTGCCCAGTTGCCAGGTGAACTGGCCGGCCTTGGCCGACACCGTCCCCGACTCACTCCACACCGAGTTGCCACCCGTTTGCTGGGCGTAGATGGCGAACGTGATCTGGTATTGGCCGTCCGCCGCTGGCCCGCCGCCCGCGGAGGTCAGCACGCCTTCGAGGGTGGCCGTCGCAGGGACCGCAGCTTGGGCTGCGCTCGCTGAGACCAAGGTGCCGGCGGCCAGGGCGAGCGCGCCCAGACGACGGGTCAGGTGTGCGAGTTCAAACATGGAACCTCAGTGTGCCGCACGACGCGGCGGTTGGAGTCAGGGTGAGTCGAGCCTATTTGAAGAAGAACTCGTAGGTGCCGCCGTCTTCGTCGTAACCGCCGTGGTTGCCGCCGGGCGACTTGTCGGTGCCAATGAGGTGCTGCTGCCGACCGTAGGGGCTGCCGTAGTTGTAGTCGTGGTGGATGATGAGCATGTGGTAGCCTGGGGATGCGCACTGCATCATCCACATCCAGCCGATGCTCAGGTTGTCCGACCAGCGGTGTTCGCCCCACAGGTGGCGGCCGTTGTTGCCGTCCCAGCTTTTGCAGTTCGAGTTTGGCAGGAGCTTGGCGCTGTCGATTCGGCCAGTGTCGGCATACCGGTGCGAGTTGGTGCCCATGTTGAAGGTGGCGCGAAAGAAGGTGAAAGCCCTGCCCTGATACCCGGCGTTGACGACCATCGACCACGCATTGTGGTACGCCGAGCCGACGTGCGAGCCCTCGGCGGGGTCCAAGAAGGTCTTGACCATCCACTGTTTGATGCCGGCCGATGCCGCAAACGAGATGGCGTTGTTCCACTCCGCCTCGGATTCGCCGGTGATGCCGTCGGGGTCGACGAAGTGCCAGAACCGGGTCCAGCCACCGCCGTCGGTGGTCATGTCGCACCACACGGTCTTGGCCGGGTACATCCCCGCGCCGTCCAGGTCGATGGTGTACCAGCCGCTCGCCGCCTTGGCATCGGCTGCCAGGATTGCCGCACAGTTCTTGAGCGCGTCCTTGGCGTCACAGCCGCGGCTGCAGCCGTCGCCGTCGGCATTGTTGCCGTCGTCGCAGGTTTCGCCTTTCTCCACGAGGCCGTTGCCACAGATGCCGTTGGCCCAGATCGTGCCGTCGACGATGAGGTTGCCCTTGACCTGGACCTTCTTGGTCGACAAGGTCTGAATGCTCAGCGACCAACTGAAGTCGCCGTCCACATCGCTGTTGTTCTGGTTGTCGACCGGGTCCTTGACCGTGATCGACCAGGTGCCCTGGATGTTCTTGCCGATCCAGTCCTTGTTCATGTCGCCCTGGGCGAGCGCCGTGTCCTTGTTGAACGCGACCTTGAGTTTGTTGCCGGTCTTGCTCTTGCTGTACAGGATGTACGGCGTCGACATCCCCGGACCAAACAACTCGATCGAGAGGTGCGACACATCCGAGTGAAACACATCGACCTCGACCCAGATCGCCTGGGCGACGCCGATGTCGGGAAAAGTCAGGCTGGTGCTGACGCCAGCGCCCAGGCCGTCTGGAATGGGCGTCTTGGGCTTGCCGGCGACGGTGTCCACGAACTGGTTCCAGATGAGACCATTGGAGATCTCGTCGATGTAGTCCGGCGGCACCTGCAGCGGACCGCAGTCGAGCGAGCCGTCTGCCTTGAAGCCGTTGAGGACCAGCCCGGTGCCACACGAGGAACCGATCTTGGCCAGCGTCGGCTTGCCAGTCAGGTCGCCGTAGTTGCCGGTCTTGGCGACGTCGGCCAGCGTCGGCTTGTCTTTGAGGTCGTTGAAGCTGCCGCTGGCCGCGACGGTGGCCAGCGAGGCCACCTTGGCGTAGTCGGCGAGATCGCTGGCCTTGGCGTAGTTGCCAAGGTCCGCGGATTTGGCGTAGCCGCTCAAATCGGCCGTCTTGGCGTAGTTGGAAAGGTCGGAGGTCTTGGCGTAGGGCTGCAGCACCGCGCCGTCGATGGCCGTGCCTTTGATGCACCCCGAGCAGTCCAGGCTCTCCGCGACCGCGGCGCGCAGCGCAAACAGCGACGACGCGACCGCCTGACGTGGCAGTTCGGGGTCTGCGCCGATGGTCACGCCGAGCCACGCCGTCTGCAGGTTCAGCCCTGCGGCGGACAGCGGCGTCTTGCTGCCCATCTGGTAGCTGAACTGGCCACCCTTGGCTGCGACCGAACCGGTCTCTGTCCAAACCGCCGTTCCGCCGGTCTGCTGCGCGTACAGGCTGAAGACGACGGTGTAATTGCCGTCCGCTGCCGGGCCGCCACCTGCCGACAGCAGGATGCCTTCGACATTGGCGGTCGTTGGCACCGCGGCATGGGCAGCAGCGGCCCACAAGCTACCGGCCAGCGTCGAAATGAGCGCCAACCGCTTGGCGCGAGAAAACAGGGTCGACATCCGCACTCCTGGTACCGCCGGTCCTGCCGGCGGCGACTTGGCTCCTACAAGCCGATGATCTTGCGAATCCACGCAAAGAATCCAAGGTTGATCGTGGTCTGCTGATTGCCGCCCGTGGCGCCAGCCGCCAGTGAGCCGCCGACCATCACCCGGGTGTTGTTCTTGCCTGCGCTGCCAGCAACCACGCCGTTGGCCAGCCGGCCGGCAAACGCCACCGGCGCACAGCCTTCGTCGGTGGTGGTGTCGCAGTTGTCGTCGACGCCGTTGCACAGCTCTTTGGCTGCCGGCAGCACTTCGCCCGAACACTTGCCGAGCTGCCCCTGCGCGTCGCAAGCCTGCTTGCCGGCCTTGCATACGCCTTTGCCGTCGGTGCCGACCGGCCCCGAGTAGCAGGCGACGGTGACCGAGGAGTCGACCGTGTACTGGCAGCCTTTCAGGGCGTCGCACAGATCGATGGTGCAGGGGTTCTTGTCGTCGCAAGCGACCGATTTGCCGGGCAAGCACGTGTACACGCCCGCTTTGTCGCTGCCGCAGCTGTCGCCGCTCGTACACACGTTGTTGTCGCTGCAGGTGGTCTGAATCGGCGTATACAGGCAATTGCCGGTTTTGGCGTCGCAGCCGTCTTGCGTGCACGCTTCGCCGTCATCGCACTTCTTGGCCGTGCCGACGCCGCACGATCCGCTGCTGCACTTGTCGTTTTGGGTGCACGCGTTGTTGTCGGCGTCGCAAGGTGCCGTGTTGTTGGTGAACTTGCAGCCGGCGGCCGGATCACAACTGTCGTCGGTGCACACGTTTTTGTCGTCGCAGGCCTTGAGCGCGCCGGCGGTGCACTTGCCCGTCTTGCAGCTGTCGCCGTCGGTGCAGGCGTTCTTGTCGGCGTCGCACGGTGCGCCGTCGGTGCTGTTGGTAACGACGCACTTGCCCTGGGCCGGATCGCAGGCGACCTTGCTGCATTGGGTGTTGAGCGCGTCGTCGCACACGATGATCGAGTCGGTCTTGATCTTGCACTGGTAGGGCACCTTGGCCTTGTCGCAGAAAAGCACGCCGTTGCACAGGTTGCCGTCGTCCTTGCAGTCGGCGTCGTTCTGGCAGGAGCAGGTATTGGTGCCGGGCGCACACTGGCCCTTGTCGCAAGTATCGCTTTGGGTGCAGGTGTTGCCGTCGTCACACGCGCCGCCCGTCTGCGGCTTGTAGGTGCAACCGGTGGTGGCGTCGCAGCCGTCGAGCGTGCAAACGTTGTCGTCTTTGCAGGCCTTGGCCAGGTCGATGGCGGTGCCGCCGCACTTGCCGTCTTTGCAGGCATCGCCGGTCGTGCACTTGTCGCCGTCGTCGCAGTTGGCCGGCACCGGGTTGTGCACGCAGCCGGTCTTGTTGTCGCAGGCGTCGCCGGTGCAGGGGTTCTTGTCGTCGCAGTTGGCGGCCGTTCCGGTACACAGATCATCTTTGCAGGCGTCGTTGAGCGTGCACGGGTTGCTGTCGTTGCACGGCGCGCCATTGGCCGGCTTGTAGTTGCACTTGCCATCGATGATCGAGCACTTGCCGGTGATGCAGGCGTCGCCGCTGTCGCACGCCTTGGCTTTGCCGGCGACGCAAGCGCCGAGCGCACACGCGTCGTTTTCGGTGCACAGGTTGTCGTCGGCGTTGCACGGTGTGGTATTGGGCTTGAACACGCAGCCTTTCTTGGCGTCGCACGAATCGTCGGTGCACGGGTTCTTGTCGTCGCAGGTTTGAACGGTGCCGGGCTTGCACTTGCCGTCGCCGCACACGTCGCCCACCGTGCACAAGCTGTCGTCGGCGTTGCAGGGCAAGAAGTCGGGCTTCTTGGCAAAGCCGCACTTGCCGGTGGTCGGGTCGCACTGGTTGGTTTGGCACTCGCCGTTCAGGCTGGTGTCGCAGGCAACAATCGTCGACTCTTTGACCTTGCACACGAATGGTTGCTTGGCCTTGTCGCAAAAGAGCGTGCCGTTGCACAGGTTGCCGTCGTCTTTGCAGTCGGTGTCGGCCTGACAGGCGCAGTTGTTGATGTCGCTTCCGCATTTGCCGTCTTTGCAGCCGTCTTGCTCGGTGCATGGGTTGCCGTCGTCGCACTTGGCGCCGCTGGCCGGCGTCTGCAGACAGCCCTTGCTGGCCTCGCAGGTATCGGTGGTGCAGGGATTCTTGTCGTCGCAATAGCTCGCGGTGTCGACGACCGTGCCCTTGCACTTGCCGTCCGCGCAGGCGTCTTTGTCGGTGCACTTGTCGCCGTCGTCGCAGGCACCGGTGACGTTGCTGTGGATGCAGCCGGCCTTGGGGTCACAACTGTCGGAGGTGCAGGTATTCTTGTCGTCGCAGGACACCGTCTCGCCCTTGCAGGTGTCGCCGGTGCACTTCTCGTTCTGGCTGCAGGGGCTACCGTCGTTGCACGGCGCGTCGGCCTGGAACTTGTACTTGCACGATCCGTCGGCGATGTCGCACTTGCCGAGCAGGCACGGGTCTTCGTTGGTACACGCCTTGGCCGCGCCGGCCTGGCACTTGCCGGTCTTGCAGGTGTCGTTGAGCGTGCACGGGTTGTCGTCGGCGTTGCAGGCGGCCGCGTCGTCGTCGCTGTACTGGCAGCCGGCCTTGGCGTCGCAGCTGTCTTTGGTGCACACGTTCTTGTCGTCACAAACGACCGTTTTGCCGGGCACGCACTTGCCGTCGGCACAGGCGTCGCCTTCGGTGCACGCGGTGTCGTCGCTGCACTTGCCTGTATTGTTGGGGTTGCTGCAGCCGCCGGCACCCTTGCAGACGTCGTCGGTACATGGGTTGCTGTCGACGCAGGTCGCCTCGTCGGTTTGACCGTCGCAGTCGTCGTCTTTGCCGTTGCATTCTTCTGGTTTGACGTCGGGTGCGAGGCACGCCGTCAAGCCGCCGCCGGCAGGGGCGCCGGGGGCGCCGTCGGCAAGGCAGGTCCGCTTGCCTTCGCACTTGCCGTCGCCGGTCGGCACGAAGCATTTGGTGCTGAGTTGCTGCGCAATGGCGTACGGGCTGCACGCGCAGGCGGCCCCCGCCTTTGGCACGCACTGCTTGGTGGCGGCGCCGGCGATGTCCTTGACATCGCTACAAGCGTAGCCTTCTGCGCAGTCGGCATCGGCCGCACAGCCGGTGCCGCAAAAGGCGCCGTTGTTGGCGGTGTCGACGCAGCGGGCGTCGGGGCTGGCCTGGTTCTGGCACTGCGCATTGCTGGAGCACGGATTGCACAGCAGCGCCGCCTTCGGCACGCAGATGTTGACGACGTCGGTGGTGCCGGCTTGGACGCATTTTTCGTCGGGGCCGCACTCGGTGGCCGAGCACTTCTTGGCGCACACCTGGCCTTTGGCCGTGACGATGCAAAACCCGCCGTCGCAGTCTTTGGCTTCTTTGCAGGTACAGCCGGGTGCACCGGGGCAAGCGGCTGCGGTGTCACCGGCGGTCAGGTCTGGCAGGGCGGGCGCATCGCTGCCACCGCCAACCGTGTCGGGCCCGGGCTCGGTATCCGCCAGTTGGGTGTCGGCGCCGGCGGTCACACCGGCATCGCTGCCATCGCCCGTCGCTGTAGTCTCGTCGCCACAAGCGACGCCCAGCAATGCAGCGGCAAACAAGCTCAAAGCTACCGTGGACGCGCGGAGGCGGCGCGGCCAGGCGACCGCGAAACGGACGTCGTTGTGCAACGGAACCCCCTTGCGCGTCCAGTTTCCGGCGAGAACTGGCTCAGCTTGGCTGCGGACCGCCAACCCGTGGCTTCGCTGCCACAGTGCGATCCGTTGGAGTGGCGGCGCCACGCCGCAGGCGGGCCAAGTGTGGCATAGCCCCGGCGGCGATCGCAAATTGCGCAAGCAAGCCAAATGATGCATACAACGGCACAGGGTCAAAAAGCGCAGCGACCGCCGTGGGGGCATGGCCGGCCAACTACCTAGACTGATTGCGATCACGCCTGCGCGGCCAACCTGTGTGCTGTGACCGAGGCAACTGCCATGATCGTGTGCTGCGGGTTGACCCCAAGGGTGGTCGGCAACGCAGCTGCGTCAACGACGTGCAAGTCGCGTACACCGAACACGTGCAGATCGGGCCCAACCACGGCCGTGGCGGCTGAAGCACCCAACACCGCGCCGCCAAACAGGTGACTCAGCACCCAGGTCCAGGCGCGGTTGTCGAGCGGCGCGTCGTCCAGCACGTGCAGGTCGTCTTTGCGCAGCTCGGCCGGCAGCCCTGCCACGCCGGGCCAGACCTTTTCAGCGCCCATCTCGAA
>CAXRHS010000309.1:0-6784 GCA_964230235.1 Myxococcota bacterium | reverse complement strand
CCGACAGCGCCGAGCACGCGCCGACGTCGATGTGCCAGGCCTCGCCGGTGTCGTCCAGTCGCTGCAGGAATTCGGCCACCAGCCGCGACTTGCCGGTGCCAGGGGCGCCGATGACCGGCGTGGCGACCAGGCAGTTCTGCTTTTGGACTTTGCGCGCCGCTTTGACCAGCGCAGCCAACTCCGGTTCGCGCGCCACCATCTGGGTGCGGTTGCCGGACGCGACGTATTCACCCAAGGAGCGGGCCGCGTCGCGGCGGCGCACCACCTGGCGCATGGCACCAACCTTGTGCGTCTCGTACAGGGCGCGCACTTCGCGAAACGCGGTATCGCCCAGCTGCACCGCGTGGGCGTCGCCCTTGGCGACCATCTTGCGCACGGCGGCCACCGCCGGTCCCGCCACCAGGGCCGAACCGTAGGTCATGCCCAGGCCGCGGCTGTACACCTCGCCGACATCGACCGCGACCCGCAATGGCCGCGTCTCATGGGCGCGGCCGGCCGCTGCGGCATTGGCGCGCAGCAGGTTCAAAGCGGCGTCGATGGCGCGCTCGACCTCGTGTTCGCGCATGCCGCCGAGCCCAAACACCGCAATGGCTTCGTCGGCGACCACCGCCAGCGGCCGGCCGCCCTCGCGCTCGACACTGGTCGCAAAGTTCTCAAAAAACTCCCCTGTTTCGCGGGCTTTGAGCTTGCGGGTGTCCGGCCGCGCCAGCAGCACGGTCGCGGTCTGGGTGTCGAGCACCGTCGGCGGCTCCCCGTCGGTGCCCGGCTCATTGCCCCGCCGGCGGCGCAAGCCGCTCATCAAGCTGCCAGCACACTCGACGCAAAAATAGCGCTCGCCGTCGCGCGCGGCGCCACAGCTGGGGCACGCCAGCAGCGGAACCGCCGACCCGCAGTGGTTGCAGTAGCCGCCGGCATACTTGCCTTTCGTGCCGCAGCCCGGACAGTTGGCCACGTCTTCCAGGCCCCACAAGCCGCTTTCGGTACGGGTGGCGCGCTCGATGGCGTCGGCAAACTCCAAGGTGCTGGCGTGGCGCGACGCCGGGTCTTTGGCGAGCGCCCTGCGCAATTCGCGCTCCAGACCGACCGGCCAGGTCAGCTGCGTGGTCGTCGGCGCGGGCAGCGCCGCGGGTTCCTCGGTCAGGTGCGCCATCAAGATGGCCTGCACCGAATTGCGGTAGTGCGGCACCCGTCCGGTCAGCATCTGGTAGACGACGACGCCCAGCGCATACAGGTCGCTGCGGCCGTCGAGCGACTTGCCGTGGATCTGCTCAGGCGACATGTACAGCGGCGTGCCCATGATGCCGGCGTCGCCGGTCGCGTCGCCCAGTTGTTCGCCCTCTTGCGCGCGTGCCAGGCCGAAGTCCACCACCTTGGCCAGCACGCCGCCCGAAGCCAACTTGCGCAACAGGATGTTCGCCGGCTTGACGTCGCGGTGCACGATGCCGAGCGCGTGCGCCTCGGCCAGCCCCGCCGCCACCTGTTTGGCGATTTGCACGGCCTCTGCCAACGGCAAAGCGCCGGCCCGCTGTATGCGCCGTTCCAGGCTTTCGCCGTCCACGAACTCCATGACCAGGTACCAGCCGCCTTCGTGCTGGCCAAACGCGTGCACGCCGACCACATTGGGATGCACGATACGCGACAGCGCCAGGGCCTCGCGCTGAAAGCGTGCCGCCGCCGCCGCCGACTGGGCAACGTGGCTGTGCATGAGCTTGACGGCGACCCGCCGGTCCAGGCTCGGATCGCGCGCGACGTACACCTGACCCATGCCGCCGCCGGCCAGAAAGTGCTCGATGACGTAGCCGTCGCCGATCCGCGCGCCCGGCTGCAAGATGTGCTCGGTCTTTTGGGTCATCGCACCGGCGGAGCCTCGGGTTCAGTCGCGCGGTCTGCTGCACGGGCGCAGTTGCGATCCAAGGTCGCACAGACGCGGGGGCTTGTCGAGATCGGGGCGGTGCTTACCAAAATACGTGCACCTGCCCGCAAGGTTTGCTAGCGTACCCGCGCCCGCATCCCCGCCGGTCCGTTGACCTATGCGGCGCGGTGAATCCCCTTTGCCGGAGCCGTGCATGTGCGCTCGCCTTGCCGTTTGTCGCCTTGCGTTTGCCGCTTGCCTCGCCGTTCCGGCGGTTGCCTCTGCCGCCTTGCCGGGCCCCCACGTGGTCACGGCGCACGGCGTCTTGCTCGGCGCCAACGCGCCGGCGGTGGACGGCAAGTACGCGTTCACCGTGCGCCTGTATGCCGCGCTTGATGCCAAAACCGCCGTTTTCAAAGAAAGCTTTTCTGGCGTGCCCGTGGTTTCCGGTCAGTTTACGCTTGGCATCGGCAGCGATCCGGCGGCGCCGCTGACCGCGGGATTTCTAGCCAATTACGAGAACTTGTGGCTTGGCGTCCAAGTAGAGAGCGAGCCCGAGTTGCAGCGCGTACAAGTGTCGTGGGCGCCCTATGCGATGGTGGCCGACGCCGCCAACAGCCTTTCGTGCACCGGCTGCGTCACGATGGGGCATCTGGCGCCCGAGGTGGCCAACCAGTTCGTCAAGCAGTCGCAGCTGGCCGACGTAGCCAAAAGCGGCAACTTTGACGACCTGGTCACCAAGCCGCCGATGGTCAAAGTCGGCACCACCTGCCCGGCCGGCGAGTTCGCGGTCGGTTCCGGCCCCAATGGCTCGCTGCTGTGTGCGCCGGTCGACCTGTCGAATGTGGCCACCGTCACCGGCGCCAACACCTTCACCAAGCCGCAGATGCTGCAAGCGGGCGCTGGCCTGGGCAAGGTGCCGGCCAACGGCTGCGCGCTCGACGTCAGCAGCACGCTCGGCAGCCTGTGCCTCGACGGCACGCCGGCGACGGTGGTGCGCACGGTCAGTTCGCAAGCCGACATGGCCAAGTGGGCCAAAGACAGCCAGATCGTGTACCGCAGCGACAACGGCGAAGCGTACCTGTACCGCAAGGGCGTGTGGCGGCAGTTCGCGTTTTTGCCGCAATGCGGCGACGGCTTGCTCGACGCCGGCGAAGAGTGCGACGACGGCAACAAGGTCGACACCGACACCTGCCACAACACGTGCAAGAAGCCGGTCGTCGTCAACATTGCGCTCGGCAGCTGCAACGCGACCGGCCAGGGCGGCCCGAGCCAGGCGCAGTGCAATGCGGCCTACCTCAACGGCCCGCTCGCCGGCAAGGTCACGGTCACCGGCGGCATCCAGGCCTGGACCGTGCCGGCCGACGGGACCTACCGTATCGAAGCCTCCGGCGGCCAGGGCGCGGCCAACTCCGGCACCCTGGTCGGCGGCAAAGGTGCGCGCGTGCGCGGCGATTTCGCGCTCAAGACCGGGCAGGTGCTCAAGTTCCTGGTCGGCCAGCAGGGCGCCAAGTCGCCGAGCGCGACCTCGTCCGGCGGCGGCGGCGGCACGTTCGTGGTGCTCAACGACACCACGCTGTTGTTGGCGGCGGGCGGCGGCGGCGGCTTGGGCGGTGCGGCTGCCGGCCAGACCGGCGTCGATGGCGCCCTGACCGGCGACGGCACCAAAGACAGCTTTGGCTTTGGCACCGGCGGCACAGCCGGTACGGGCGGGTCGTCGGGCAGCCCGGCCAGCACCGTTGGCGGCGGCGGCGGCGGCGGCTACTCCGGCGACGGCAAGCCCAAACAGTTGACCAGCGGCTACCCCGGCAAGGCGTACACGCTTGGCGGCCTGGGCGGCCTGTCCCGGCAGGGGTTTGCCTCGGGCGGCTTTGGCGGCGGCGGCGGCAACAGCGAGTCGTCCGCGGGCGGCGGTGGCGGCGGCGGCTATTCGGGCGGCGCCGGTGGCACCTTCAGCAACGCCCAATACGGCGGCGGCGGCGGCGGCGGATCGTACAACGTGGGACAGAATGCGGTCGGCACGGCCGGTGTGCAGACCGGCAATGGCGCGGTGACCGTTCTCAAGTTGTAGGTCAGTCGCTCAGGGGGTTGCCAAGGACAATTCAATCCGTGGCGGCTCCGAACGGAGCGGCGAGACGACTTGCAAAGTCGCGAGCTTGCGGTCCACTCAGCAAGCAGCGGGCCGGCCGACAAGATCGACTTGATTTTGGCGGCGGCCTACCCGATCCGCCGCGGGTGGGTGTAGACATTGCCGGTCTGGCCCCGCAAGAACCCCACCAATGTAATGCCGGCGTCGTGGGCGAGATCGATCGCCAGCGAGGTCGGCGCGCCAATCGCCGCCACCACCGGCACCCCGGCCATCGCCGCTTTCTGCACCAGTTCAAAGCCCGCCCGACCCGATAGCACCAGCACCGCGGCGCCCTGCAAGCGTCCGGCGCGCCACAGCTGACCCAGCGCCTTGTCGACCGCGTTGTGGCGGCCGACGTCCTCGCGCAAGCACAGCAACTGGCCTTCGCGGTCAAACACGGCCGCCGCGTGGACGCCGCCCGTCTGGTCAAAACCGGCCTGCGCCGCCCGCATCGCATCGGGCAGGCGCTGCAGCAGCGACCACGCCAACAGCCCCGCCTGCACGGCGAGCACCGGCGGCCGATCGGGAAACAGCGCCGCCAGCGACCCCTTGCCGCACAGGCCACAGGCCGCGGTGGCCACCAGGCGGCGGTCGAGCATGCGCGCCGGCACTTGCACGCTCGGGTCGAGCTCGGCCGCCCACACCGCGCCGTCGGTGTCGTGCGGCACACACGGCGCGATGGCGCGCAGCTGGTCGGGCACGCGCACCATCCCCTCGGCCAACAAAAGGCCCGCGATGAGGTCCGCGTCGTGGCCAGGCGTGCGCAAGGTGACCGCGAAGGTCGTGCGCTGGCGGCCGCCGATGGGGCCGTGGTGGATGCGAATTTCCAGTGGCAACTCGACGGCGACCGTGTCGGTGCGCGCGCTGCCATCGCTGCCGCGGCGCGCGGTAATCTCGACCGACGCCGTGCGCTCGTCGGGCAACCCGCGCAGCCGGTCCAGGTCTGCAGGCGCGTCGATGCGGTGCACCCGGTCGTGCCAGGCCGTCGGCAGGCCCAGCGCGCGGGCTTGCTGCCCCAAGCAGGTCAGCAGCTGGCTCGGCGACCGCAGGTCGGTCGGCAGATGGTCGCGCCAATGCGCCCGCAATTCCTGCCGATAGGCGCCGTGTAGCGGCTCCCAGCCCGCCCCTTTGCCGGTGGTGTCCGCGTGTCGGAACGCCGCCGCCAGCGTGCCGCCGGTCGCTGCGCGCGCCAGCTCTGCCAGCCACGCCGGGTCCACCCCGACCACGTCGCAAGGCGCAAGCAGCGCGACTTCGCCCGGCTGCAGCGCATCCAGCGCGGCGCGCAACCCTTCCAGCGGCCCCTGGTGCGGGGTGGCGTCCACCACGACCTGGACATCGGCAGGCAGCAGATCGCGGTAGCGTTCGGGGTCGCCCACCACGACCGCCACCCGGTCGGCCACGCCGGCGAGCGAATCAATCGCGTGCAGCAACAGCGGCCTACCGCGCAGGACCGCGCGCGCCTTGTCGGTGCCGAACCGCGACGAGCGGCCGCCTGCCAGGACAAAGCCGACGGTCTGGACCACCCGCACCGCCGCCGAACGCTAGTTGCAGTTGGCCGGGGGCTGGGCCGGCAAGGCAGAAAAAGTCGCCGACAAGCACACCGCCGGTTCGCCTTTTTCGTCCTTGCAGGTGTACTTGAGCGGGCCGAACGAGTCGAGCAGTTCGTTCAAGTTGCTGTACTTGTCCGAGCAACCCTTGCAGCACTCGGTGCAGAACTTGGCCGGCTGGCCGGCCTCGTTCTTGCCGCTTGGGTAGCCGGTGAATTTGGGGTCCGGCAGGCCGCAGTCTTCCGCCATCTGGTCGCCCATCAGCAGGCAGGTGCAGGTGCCATCGAGCGCGGTGCGGCCAATCGCGCCCTCAATGAGCAGGCCGTCGGTCACCGCCTCGCAGGCGGACGCGACCGTGGCCTCAAAGAAGGCATTGCGCACCGGAATTGCGTGCGGTACCGCCAGCCCGCTGGTGCAGTTCTTGGGGTTGGCGGGCGTCCCGGCGTAGACGTTGAGCCCGGTCGGCTGCGCATTCTTGAGCTTGCAGCCGGTGCGCAGCATGGTCACCACGCTCTCGGTCACCGGCAGCAGGCACAGGTTGCCGGCCTTGTCGGTGCGCGCCGCGTTGAGGATTCGCAGCTTGACCTCGGTCGCGGTCACATCCTGGATTTCGAGAAAGAAGTTGAGCTCTTTCTTCTTGATGTCGTTCTGCCAAATTGGGTTGAGGGTGTTGATGACCAGGTGCGGGCCGGCGTCCAGGCTTTTGATCTTGAGGGTGTCGAAGCGGAACCACATGCCTTTGGCCAGGCAGTCGCAGGCGGTGGTGGTGGCGCTGGCGTCGGCCGGCAGCGCAGCGGTGTCTTTGGCGGCCGCCACCTCGGGCAGCACGTTGGCGTCGTAGGTCAAGCGCAGCTCGTCGGTCGATTTCTGGCAGCCCAATGCCGCGCCGATCGCCGCGCACAGCAGGGCCACACCCATTTGCCGGGCCGCCAATCGCCAGGCCCCCCATTTGCCGTCTGCCCGCATGCGCGGTCCCCTCGGGCTGCGGGCCCAACACACCCGCCGCTGGCGGCAGTCTTGCGCGTTTTGCCGTCGCCGTCTATGGTCGGCGGGCGCCTGGCGAGGGCAGACCGGGCGCGCGACCGTTTCTCCCATCGCCCCGAGGCCGCCGATGACGACCAAGCTGTTTGGTTCTCGCCACTTTGCGTGTTCGTGGCCGGCTGCCGTGGGCTTGCTGGCGGCGTCCACGGCAAGCGCCGCCGGCTTCGAGTTGCCCGGCAACAGCGCGCAGGGCGTCGGCCGCGGCATGGCGGTGAC
>CAXRHS010000308.1:0-5164 GCA_964230235.1 Myxococcota bacterium | reverse complement strand
GTCGACCGCAAGACGACTGGTCCGCCGACAGCGGCGAGTCGCAGTGTCCGCCCGGCTACCAGACCTCGACCGAGCTGTTTGGCGTGCCTCATCCGCCGGCCGGCAAGGCGCTGCGCATCGACCGGCCGCGCGGCGACGGCAGTTTTGACAGCCTGCGCATTCCGCTTTTGCGCCCCGCAGGTCAGCACGGCATCTACAACCCGCAGCCGTTCCGGCCGTTTGACGCCGACGCCTTCATGGTCAACTTCACGGCGCGCTTTCTGCATTCCGGCGGCAAGCTGGTCAGCCACGCCGCGGGCTGCGACTGCAGCTATGTCGGGCCGCGGCCGACCATGAGCGTGGCCGGCAAAGCGGCCGGCGTGGGGCTCGAAGATGTGGCAACGTGTCCCGCGGACGACAGCGCCTACGGTAAGGCTTGCAGCCCGGCCTGCGCTGCCGCCTGGGGACTGCCGAGTGTGCCGCCGGTGGTGTGTCAGTAAGCGATTGCGTCCCTGAAGTGCAGGACGGAGTCCAGGGCATGGTTGGCAGCCACCCGAACCATCGGGGACTGAACGTTGCGGAGCAAAATCGGACCACGCGTTACGCCAGCAACGAACGCCCCGCCCAAGCGCCGCGGCCCAAGTCACCTACTTGCACGAGCCCGCCCCGCCAAAGCTGCCGTTGAACGTCTTGTTGGCGTAGCACGGCGCGATACAAAAATCGCCAGCGGCCTGCCACATCAGGTTCTTGCCTGCCTTGCACGAATCGCCCGTCTGGCGGCAGACCTCGAAGAACTTCTGGCCTGCGGCGCCGCCGCCAATCGGCCAATGGACTCTGCCAACCGTCCAAAAATCCACCTCCTTGAGCTTGACTTTGGCCAGCTTGGTCGCCAGTGCGCCTTGCGCAAACACCGAGACCGTCGCATAGGACAAACCGTAGCCGTGGGCGTTCCAGTAGTGCACTCCGACGGGATAGGTGACCGGATTGGCAACCGTGCCTTCGGGTGCGACCAGGTTCAGGTTTTCCGGCCCGGCGCCGCTGGTGTCGTCGAGGTCCAGGGTCGGGTCGTCGTCCTTGTTGTTGGGGTCGCCCCACGCTGGGGCAGCGTTGAACCAGAACGTATCCCAGGGATTGCTGAACCACGGATCGAGGGTGCCATCGCAGTCAAGGTCCAGGGTTGCCGCTTTGGGGTGCGCGAAGTGCAGGTCGAGGTCGCTGCCAGCCGCAGGCCCGTCGTCGCTTTCGTCCGGGTCGGACGGTGTTTGCCACACCAGTTCGATGTGCAGCGCGACGTCTGGAACGACCAGCACGGTCTTGCAGGAAGGCACACACGAGGGCACGCCAGCAGTATCCCACACCCGCAAGCAGAATTCGTAGGGCCCAACCACGTTGGCCGCAAAGGTGGGCTGCGCAACGTCCGGACCAGGCGAAAACAGCTGCACCGAACCGGCCGGTTGCTGCACTGTCCAGAGGTACTTTGCGACCGTGGCTGCGCCGCTTGCAACTGACCCGGTTGCGTCGAAGTGCAACACGGTCTGCGGGACGACCACGTCGGCTTCGGCCACCTTGAGCACCGCCTTGGGGCACCCGGACGGCACGGCGCTGTCGCCGGCAAGCGGAAACGCGGCAACGTCTGAACCGGCGCGCGCCACTAGCGTCGCCTTGGCTTGCGCTTGCGCGGTGCCGGTGAACGCAATGACCAGCGGCACCGACTCGCCGGGCGCGAGCGTCCACGACTGGGCCAGCGACGGTGGCGCCAGCGGCACGCCAGGCGTCTTTTGCGCCGACGCCGCCCAGTCGACTGCGAACGGCGTGGGTACCGGACTGCCGGCTTGCACCGCCACTTCGGTGACCGCCAGCGGCAACCCGCACTCGTTGCGCAGGATTGCGGTGTGGCTGGCTTTTTGCCCTTGCAGCGCGCTCAGGCTCAGCGACTTGGCCGCAAAGGCGAGGCAGGTGGGCTGGCTTTCCATCACCACGGGCACCACACGGCCGCCGGGCCATTGCGGGTCATCGGTCCAGAGGTGCAAGCGAAAGGTGCCCGAGGCAAGCGGGCCGGGCTGGCGCGTGACCTTCCAGAGTTGGCTTTTGCCGCCGGCCACGGGCAGGTTGAGGTCCGTCAGCGTCGCCCCGCCGGCCAACGTGGCCGTGCCAATGCCGACCGAGAATTCCGGCGGCAAGTGGGCCTCGACCTTGGCGATGCGCAGCGTCGCGTGGCCATCGTTGCGGACCTGCAGGCCTCGGCTTTGCTCCTGGTGCCACTGGGTTCCGTCAAACACCAGCTTGGCGGGCTCCAGGACGAGGTTGGGCGGCGCGGCGGGTCGAACCGTGAAACACAAGCCCTGCTTGCCCAGCCCGGGGTCGCCGGTCGCGACGACACACACGCGCATGCCGGCAGAGGTCGCATCCTGCGCACCGCCCAAGCGAAAAGAAAGTTCCGCGGCGGTATCGGGCGAATTTGCCGGCCAACCGGCTGGCATCAGCGTCTTCCAGGTCACCTTGTGGCAGGGTACGCCCCCCGAGTCCTGGCAAGACCAGAGGTCGACCGCCTTGCCTGCCGCTACGGGCGCAAGCGTGATCGCTGACGGCGCGACCACGCCGCCTGGCGGCGCAGCGAGGTTGCGCAGGCGAAATTCGACCAGGAACTGGCCATCGGGCAGCCATGCGCTTTGCGGCACAAAAACCGTCGTGTCCGCGCCAATTGGCGTTGCGCTGGCGGCTAGAAACACGCCGAGCTTGCCGGCGCAGCCTGAGTCCTTGGGGTCCTGGCAGGTGTAGACCGCCGGCGCAACCTTGCCCGCGGCGTCGGCGTCCGCATGGGCGGCCGTGTCGGCAGCCGGCTGCGGCAGTGGGTCCGTGCAGTGAACGACGCCGACCACCCCCAAGATGAGGGCCGGCAGCCGCGCTGCGGCGTTGTAGCGAAACTCGCGGCAGGTGTGCATGAGCAGCCTTCCTTGCAGACACAGGGCGGGTCCTGCTGGCCCGCTTCCGCCATGCTTGACCGATAGGGGTTGGGTGTCAATCGGAATTGATGGGGAACTTCGGCTGAGGCGTACAGGCAACCAAGCATGGTACCATCGCGGGACGCGCGCCAGTTTGCGCCCGGTCGACCGATGCTCACTGCCCGACCAATATTTGCGATTCTGCTTGCCATCGCCCTGCCCGCCTGCGCGGACCCGCCGGCAGCGGCCCCGGACGGTACGGCCCAAGCGAATGTGGGTTCCGCAGACGCCAGCACGGCAGAGGTGTCGGCCTCTGCGGACGCCGACAGCGCGCCCGCAGACGCACCTATGGCCGAGACGGCGCCAGCCCAGTGCCAGACCGCCGCCGACTGCCCGATTGCTGGTGCCTGTCAGGTCGCCAGTTGCACCGCTGCGGGCGCTTGCGCCTACGCGGCCAAGCCTGATGCCACCGCTTGCGACGACGGCAACGCGTGCACAACAGGCGATGGCTGCGCCGGCGGCAGTTGCATGGGCCCGGGGAAATTGGACTGCGACGACGCCAACCCATGCACCGCGCAAGTCTGCAACCCCTACGGCGGCTGCGTGTTTCTTGCGGTTGCCGCCAGCAGTGCCTGCGACGACGGCGACCCGTGCACCGCGGGCGACAGCTGCCTGGCGGGCAAATGTGAAGCCGGGCTGAACACCTGCCAGTGCACCAGCAACGCCGACTGCGGCAAGTACGAGGACGGCAACCTGTGCAACGGCAGCCTGTATTGCGACAAGGTCGGCGGAGTGCCGTTTACCTGCAAGCTCAACCCAGCGTCGGTGGTCGTGTGCCCGAGCACCAACGATTCCGCGTGTCAGAAAAACGTGTGCATCCCGTCGAGCGGCCAGTGCAAGCTACAGCTCTCGCCCGCCAACACACCCTGTGACGACGGTCTGCCCTGCACGACCGGCGATTTCTGCGACGCGGGACTGTGCATCGGCGGCGCCAACACGTGTTTTTGCAAACAAAACAGCGACTGCGCGGCCGCAGAAGACGGCAACCTGTGCAACGGCACGTTGTTCTGCAACAAGGCGACGGCGCAGTGTCAGGTCAACCCGGCCACCGTCGTCACCTGTCAGACCGTGGACGACACCGCCTGCACCAAGAACCAATGCAACCCCAAAGAGGGCAAGTGCCACTTGACGGCCGTCGCTGACGGCAAGCCCTGTGACGACGGCAATGCCTGCACGCCCAACGAGGCGTGTGGCGCGGGCAAGTGTCAGGCCACAGCCAACACCTGCGAGTGCGAAAAGGACGCCGACTGCGCGAAAAAGGACGACGGCAATCTGTGCAACGGTACGCTGTACTGCGACCTCGTCAACAACAAGTGCGCGACCAACTTCGCCAAAGTGGTGTCTTGCAATACCGATGACGACCCGGCCTGCCTCGCCGACACCTGTGACCCCAAGACGGGCAAGTGCGGGCTATCCGCATTGCCCAAAGACGGCGCGGTCTGCGACGACGGCAACCCGTGCACCGCGCAAAGCCTGTGCAGCGCCGGCAAATGCCAAAGTGGCGCCAACCTGTGCGAGTGCCAAAAAGATGCCGACTGTGCGCCCAAAGAGGACGGCAACCTGTGCAATGGCACCCTGTACTGCAACCCCGTCGCCCAAAAATGTGAGGTCAACCCGGCGACCGTTGTGCAATGCAGCGCAGCTTTTGACGAACCGTGCCTGACCAACCAGTGCGACCCCAAGTCTGGCGGCTGCGGTATGAAGCCGGCGCACCAGGGCAACCAGTGCAACGACGGCAGCGTGTGTGCGGGCGGCGGTTGGTGCGCGGCGGGTGCCTGCGTCGCGCCGCCCAACACCTGCGAGTGCGTGCAGGACAGCGACTGTGCCAAGCTCGAAGACGGCGACCTGTGCAACGGCACGCTGTATTGCGACAAGTCGGCCGGCTCGCCGGTGTGCAAGCTCAACCCCAACACGGTGGTCTTGTGCAAGACCGTGGACGACACCGCGTGCAGCAAGTCGCAATGCCAACCCAAGACGGGCACGTGCGCACTCCAACCGGTCAGCGGACCATGCGACGACGCCAAGGCATGCACCACGCCAGATGCGTGCGCAGGGGGCGTCTGCGTCGGTCTGGCCAAGCCGTGCGACGACGGGATTGCTTGCACAACCGACACCTGCCAGGAGCCCTTTGGCTGCGTGGCGTTGCCAGGGGCGGCCAGCAGTTGCGACGACGCCAATCCGTG
>CAXRHS010000307.1:0-2966 GCA_964230235.1 Myxococcota bacterium | reverse complement strand
GCTCTGCTTCGTCTTCCGCGGCGCGCGCGGCGTCTTCGACGACTTTGCGGGCCGCGTCCTCGGCTGCCTGGCGTTTGCGCGCTTCATCGAGGGCCTTGAGCCGCTCGGACTCTGCGCGCCGTTCTGCGGCCGACTTGGGCGGACCGACCGCGCCGATCGCTTTGATGCGCTGCAGCGCGGCCTTGTGCTCGGTAGAACCCGCCGGCGCCAGCCGCGACACGGTCTGGTAGCACTCGGCGGCCTCGGGCTTGAGGCCGGCGCGGTCGGCCAGTTCCGCCGCCAAAAGCCACGCTTCGACGTTGTCCCACAAGATGTCGGCGGCCTGGCGCGCGTGGCGATAGCCCAGTGCCGGGCTTGGCGACTCGGTTGCGCGGCGCATCAACCGCTTGGCGCGATCCACCTGCACTTCGCGCAAATGCGTGCGGGCAAGGGCCACTTTGTCGGTGCCACCGCGCGGATTGCGCAAGAACTCCTCGTACCGCTCAGCCGCCTCGTCCAGCAGGCCGGCCCGCTCGCTGGCGCGCGCCGCGCTGTAGAGCCACTCGCCCCGCGTCGAGTCGGCCTGGAAGGCCTGCCAGAACAGCGCAGCCGCCGCGTCGAACTCGCCGCGGTCATAGGCCGCTTTGGCGCGCGTGGCGACCTTTTCAGCGTTCGGGTCAGCCGCTGCCACCGCGGGTGCTGCGAGCCGCATACACACGAGTGCAACCGCTGCCGCGCGCAGCAGCGCGGAGGTGGCAGCGCCTGCGAGGGAATTGCGGTAGGTGGCCGGCAAGGTCGCGCTCAACCGCGAAAAACGCGGCAGATAATGGTGCCCTGGCCGCCGGCTGACGGCAAGCGCGATGGGGGGCTTTGTTCAGATCAATGAACTTACAGCGGAATTTCCTGGATCCGCGATCGTGCTCCCGCCCCGACCGCTGCGGCCGTGCGGCCCGCCAGCAAGTACACCGGGGACGCCTGGAATGGAGGGGGGCTTTGTTCAGACCTTAGAAAGGACGGGAGAATCCTGGGGGACTCAGATCGTGCGGCTACTTCGGCCGCGCGTAGCCCGTCAGGCATTGTCCGGTCGTCCAAGGGTCTGGCGAGCCAGGCCAGCGGACCAGGCGGGTGTTGATGACCTCGCTCGCGCCGTCGCGAATGACCAGCGGCCGCGTGGGGTCTACCGCCATGCGGCGCACCTTGCCGGCGCGGTGGGCGAGGAAAAGCACGTGGGCGCCGTGGGCCTTTTCGACCACGCCGACCAGGGTCACGCCGTCGTCGGGTTTGCCGTTGCCGTTCAGGTCGGCGGTGTCGCGAAAGAACACCAGGTCGCCGGCGCGCGCGCTCGACTTGCCGACCTTGCTGTCGTCGAGCTTGCTCCAGAGCGCCGCGGCATAGGGTTGCTTGCTGTCTACCGCGATGTCCTGACCGGCGGCGCGCAGGACGTGGGCAACAAAGGCGCGATCTTGCAGGCCGCCGGTTCCGAGCAGCGCCTGGGCGGCCTCGACGCGTTGGGCGGCGCGGACATCTTCGGTGTTCTGGGGCGGTGGCGCGGTGGCAGGGGCTGCGGGCGGCTGCGGTCTGGCCACGGCCATCGGCGGCGTGTCGTGGGCCTCGGCCTGCGAAATCCGATCGGGTAACGGCGGCGGCGGTCTTTCGCTGGGCGTGGGGCGCTGCGGCCGGGCTTCTGGCGGGCGCTGCGGCGCCGTTTTGGCGACTGGCGCTGGGCGCGCAACCGGACGCGACTCGGCTTGAATGAACGGCCGGGTCTCGGGCACGAAGTTCAGGTCGCTGGCGGCCCAGACGTAGTCGCGCGGCACCTGGGGCGCAGTGCCACAGGCAGCCAGCGCGGCAGCGAGGGCCGGGCCGGCGCTGGTCACGCGCAGGTTGCGGGTTGTACGATTCGGCGGCGCCATCGGCCCCTGGGCTGGCGACGGCCAGCGGCTGCCAGGATCGGACACGTGGGCGTCAGGTCAAGAAAATCGCCGACCCTGCCCGCGGGTGAATCGGCGGCCGCCCGTCGCGTTGGGCGGCAGTGGAGGTGTTCAATGGTCCGCTTTGGCTTGCACTCTTTGGCGGTAGCGGTGTTTTTTTGTGTGGCCGCGTTGTCCGGCTGCGTCATCAACAACCACGGTGGGGGTGCGCCTTCGCTGATTGTGCGATGGACGACCGTGCAAGGCACTTGTGCGTCGCTGGGCATTGCCAGCGTCGAGGTGTCGATCGTGCGCAAAGGCACGGTCACCCACACGGTCAGCGGTCCGTGCGAGAGCGGCGAGGCCGAAGTGCTGGTGCCGATGGGCACCTACGACGTGCAAGCGGTGGGCCTGGGCAGCAACGGCCAGCCGGTCACGGCGACCGAATCGGTGTCGGTCTCGGTCAAGAGCAGCGGCCAGACCGAGGCGCCAACGTTCAAGCTGCAAGCCAAGGCGGCCACGGCGGCCGCATCATTGGCGGTCGGTTGGACGGTGCTCGGTCAAGCGGCGGCCAGCGGTTGCGCGGCGGCCGGCATCGCCAAGGTCACCGTGAGCGTTTTCGACAAGACTCAGACCAGCGTGCTCGGCAGCGCCACGGCCGACTGCAAGGCCGGGCAGGTATTGGTCGGCAACCTGCCGGTCGCCAGCGGCGTGTACCTGCAACTGGACGGCTACACGGCCAACGATCAGGCCGGCAAGCCGAGCTATGGCAACCCCAAGTTGACCGGCGAGTTTGCGTTGACGGCCGGCACGACCACCGCGGTCAGCACGCCCATCGATCTGGTGCAGTTGGGCGGCGCTCCCGCAACCGGCAAGGGCAACGTGAGTGTGACCTGGACCGTGCAGGGCGAGGCTGCGGCCGCCGGCTGCGCAAAGCGCGGCATCAGCGATGTGCAGGTGCGCGTGCTAAACGACAAGCGCGCCGAGCAGGCATCCGTCACGGTTGCGTGCGCGACTGGCGCGGCGACGGTCGCCGGTGTCGCGGCCGGCAGCGGGTACGTGCAAATCGACGCGGTT
>CAXRHS010000306.1:0-5228 GCA_964230235.1 Myxococcota bacterium | reverse complement strand
CGGCGCCGAGGTGATCAAGGGCGAGCCGCCCGACGGCGATCCGAGCCGCGAGATGCCGGCCGTGTGGTTGGGCGGCCACGATGGCTTGGTCACGACCTTTGGCCGCGACCGCGACGGCGAGCTGCTGGTCGGCGATTTCTTGGGGCGAATCTGGCAGTTGGTGCCCGCGCCGTGACCTTGCCGCCCGCAGCGTGGATCGCTACGCTGCCCCCCCATGAGGTGTAACGCCCTTTGGTTTCTGCTCGCCCTGACTGCTTGCACCGAACCCGCGAGCGTGGGCGGGTCGGGCGCGACCGGAACCCTAAGCGACGCTGCCGCCGCGGACACATTTGCGACAGACGCGCAGGCGGACGCGCAAGATGGAGCCGGTCTTGCAGAAGTGCGGGTGGAGGACGGCCGCAACGACGGCCCCGCGGCCGACCACGGCGGGCCGCCGGACGCGGTTGCGGTCTTGTGCGACCCGAAAACGGGGTCGCCGCCGCCCGGCCAGGCCGACAGCTGCAAGAAGGGCACCGCGCTGTGTGGCGGCGCGGGCAAGACCACCGCCGTCTACACCTGCAACTCGGTGGGCTGCTGGAACACCGCGCCCTGCCCGCCCGACGGCCCGTGCGTGGCGGCCGGACCGGCAGGCGTAGGCTGCAGCAACGGTTTCGGAAGCTGCCAGGGCATCTACGACGCGTTCTTCTACCTCGTCGGCCACCACGCTCCGTGCGCGAGCGACGCAGATTGCCACTTGCTGCAGGCGCGCTGCGCGGTCGGCCTGGGCGTGCACGGGGTGGCGGTCAACAAGGGGTTTACCCAAGCGCAGTTGGACGGCCTGGCCAAGACCGCCAGCAAGCTCAAGTGCAGCCAGTACACCTGCGCCGCCACCCCGCCGCCGCTTGGGGCCAAGTGTGGCAAGGCTGGGTGCGAGGCGTTCTGATGGTGCGGTTTTTGGCCTCCGCAGGCTGTGACCGTGCGGCGCGCGATCGAACGAACGCTACCCGTCCACGCGGCCCAGTCGGTGCGCAAGCGCCGCCACCACCTGGCCACCCGCTGGGCCAAACGCTGTGGTGCCGGCGTCTTGGGCTTGGGCCAGCAACTGATCGAGCCACGCCTTTGCACGGGCAATGCCGCCGCGCCGTTCAGTCCACTGCACCCAGCGCGCAACTTGGGCGTCGTCCAGTTGCCCGGTCGCCGCACGCTGGAGATCGGCGCGCAGGTTGCCCACATCGCCAGCGTCCGCTTCCCTGGCAGCCAGCAAGATCGGCGCCGTCCATTTGCCTTCGCGCAGGTCGGCCCCTGCACTGCCCCTGCCCTTGACGCCGGTCATATCGAGCAGATCGTCGCGCACTTGGAAGGCCAGACCCAGCGATCGCGCGCACACCTGGGCCTGCGCTTGTGCCGCGGTGCCGAGGCCCAAAAGCACGGCCGACCCTTGCAGGCAAACCCCAAACAGCGGCGCGGTCTTGGCCAGGTGCACAGCCACGAGGTCATCCAGCTCTGGTCGCGGATGGTCGCGCAGCGCGATGTCGGCGACCTGACCGCGGATGGTCTCGACGATGGCCTCGGCCAGCAGCGCGGCCAGCTCGCCGCCCGCCCCCAGCGGCATCGCCGGGTCGCGCGCGAGCATGGCCAAAGGCGCTACCAACAGCGCATCGCCAGCGTTGATGGCCTGCGCGACGCCATGCACCGTCCACAGCGTGGGTTGGCCGCGGCGCAGCCGATCGTTGTCCTGGACATCGTCGTGAACAAGCGTGCCGTTGTGGACCAATTCGACCGCCGCGCCGAGCGTGAGCGCCGCCGCCTGCGGGCCGCCGGCCGCCGCCACAATCGCCATCGGCAAGGCCCCGCGCAGCCGCTTGCCACCCGTATGCAGTTGCTGTGCGGCCAGGACCCCGAGCAGCTGCGCGCCCGCCAACGGTTCCTGGCCGGCCACGGTGTGGCGTTGCGGCAGTCCGAGGCCGCTCGCCGCGACCTGCGCGCGCAGCCGCGCTTCCAAGGCGGGCAAGTGCGCGGCGACGATGGCGTCGAAATCGCCAAATAGCGCTTGCGAGTCAGGCATCGGACTCCTGGACGGCGGGTGCCAGGTCGGCGGGCAACTGGGCCGCAACCACCCCGCCTTGCGCCCGCCACAATTGGGCCGCCGCCTGCACCTGCGCAGCGGCGCCGAAACCCAGCACGCAGTCGCCACCGCCAGCGCCCGACACGCGCGACGTCAGGCCGGCGGCGCCAAGAAACTGGCGTGCGCGCTCGACGGAAGGGACAAACAGCGCACTGCGCACGGGCTCTGCGGCCCATGCCGCCGCCTCGCAGGCAGCCAGCGCACGCAAGATGGCGGCAGGACGGTCAACCCAAGCCTGTCGCAGAGCCACCGCCGCTTGGACGATGCCTGGCAACCACGGGGTCATCGCCTCGACGCGCGGCAGGGCTTGGGCCGTCGCAGCCGGTTCGCCGACGAAAAGCGCGACGGCTGCCAGGTCCGCCGGCCAGGCCAGCGGTTCGCATGCGCCGGTGGCGGGTTCGAAAGCGATGACCCCGCCGTGCGCGACGGTCGCCACATCGTAGCCGCTGCCCTGCCCGGCTTGCGCTTGCCGATGGGCCGCGCGGGCAAGATCCGCCACCACCGTCGCAGCGGGCTTCGCCCCGGCCAACGCGGCCCGCGCCCGCAACGTCGCCACGGTTACCGCGGCACTGTTGCCCAGCCCGAGCTTGGCGCCGCCGACGTCACCGAACACGTCCAATTGCAGCGATGGAGCGCCCACAAGCGGCCAGGCTCCGTCGCCAATGGTCCACGCGCGACCGGCAAAACCAGGCAGTCCGGGCGCGACCTCGGCGGCGGACCACGTCAACGTCGTTTGCGCGCCAAACGCAGCCACTCGCAATTGACCCGCACCGTCGTCGCAAGCCTGCCAACGCACCAACCGACCGACTGCCACCGCCACGGCCAGTGCAGGCGGCCGCAGCACCGCGTACTCGCCGGCGATCATCAGCTTGCCAGGCACCCACCCGTGGTGCAGACGGGGCACCTACGCCTCGCCGCCGGCCACCAGCCGGGCACCAGCGCCGATGCGGGTCTGGATGACTTCTTCGATGCCATCGACCGCCGCCAGGGCGTCCGCGACCGGCCGCGCGTCTTGCGGCTCGGCCAGCACCACCACGCTGGATCCGGCGTCGATGGTAAAGCAGCACTCCGCCCCTTCGGCGCGCAGCTGGCGCACCGTGTGGATGACGCCCAAGGTCGCGGGTTGCCAATAGACCAGTGCGGGGCGGCTGGCGAGCATGGTCGCGTGCATCGCCAGCGCATTGCCCTCGACGATCTCGGCCAGCTTGCGCATGTTCTTGTTGGCAAGGGCGTCGAGGCACGCCGGCACATCGCGCTCACATTGGTCGATCCAGGCGCGAAAGAACGGCGCGCCGACATCGGCCATGGCCATGCCCTTGGTCGACGACACCGCCTTGCGCCCGGCCCCAACCCGCGCCACCAGCACCCGCAACCCCCAGTGGTCGGGCGCAAACACTTGCTCTGCATACGAGTCGGCGCCGTCGTCGCGTTCACCTTTGTGCCACAGCGCAAAACCGCCGGCGGTAGAGCGCGACGCCGATCCAGAGCCTGAGCGCGCGAGCGCCGACAACTCGGGCGGCGTCAGAGGGATCCCATACGCCTCGGTCGCGGCGGTTGCCAACGCCGCAAACGCCGAGGCCGAACTGGCGAGGCCGCGCGCCGGCGGAACCGTGTTGACGCTGCGCAGCCCAGCAAACCACGGGCACCCGCTGCGTTGGCGAACCTGGTCGAGAACGCGTCGCACCTTGACCATGCCGGCGTCGTCGAGCGGTTGATCGTCAACGACCATCACATCTTCGTGCAGCTCGGCGTCGGGCTGGACGATGGTCAGCGATCCCAGTTCGGCCAGCGCCACCGACACCGACGGCGCCAGCGGCAGATTGAGGCGGCCATCGCGCTTGCCCCAGTACTTGGTCAGCGCGATGTTCGACGGTGCGAAAGCCGCGGCGCGGCGGGTGGCAAAGCTCACTTTAGTCCCCTGCTGTGGCGACAACTGGAAAGAGATGGACGCCAAAGGCAGCGGCGGCGACGGCCTTGGCCATGCGCTCCGCACACGCGGCGTCTTGGGCAAGGCCGAGCACAACGCCGCCCAGTCCGGCGCCCGTTGGCTTGGCGGCCGCCGCACCGGCGCTGCGCAGCGCGTGCAGGGCCTGGGCCATCGGCGGGTTGCAAATGTCCAGCGGTTCCAAGGCTTCGCCAGCCGCATGCAAGCTCGCCGCGAGATCTGGGAAATCGCCGCTTTCCAACGCCTGTGCCGCGCGAACTGCGGCCTCGTCGACCCTGTGCCGCCAGCGCTTGTAGCTGGTCTCGGGCATGGCGATCCGACGCGATCGGGCCCGATCGATCGCATCCTTGGTCGCAACCCCGCCGCCCGTGTCGGCCAGCACCCAGTGGGCCTGCGACAGCAGCGGCGACACCGTGGGTATGCGCACGACGATTTCGCCCTGACCAAACAGCACGGCCCCCTGGTCTGCCGACGCTGCCGCCGGATCGAGACCCGACGAGGTGCCGTGCACACAATCTTCAAGCTGGCGCGCACGGGTCAAAAGCGTCTCGTCGTCCAGGTCCTGGCCAGCGGCCTGCGCAAAAGCCCGCACCAAGGCGACCGCCAGCGCCGCCGAAGATCCAAGTCGCCGCTGCACCGGCACCGTGCTCGATACCTGCACCAGTGCGGGCCGCAATTCAGCCTGGGCGCAAGCCCGGTCGACCATGCGGTGCGACAGCCCCAGATCCACATGTTCCAGCCGATCATGCCAGCGAACCGCCACGGCTTCGCCAGGCTGCGCCACACCCTGCACGGTCACGCCGGTGCGCCAGGTGGGCACCGCCACCGCCAGCGCCAGGGCGCCGTCCAGGACCCAGTGCTCGCCGGCCAGGATCAGCTTGGCATGGCCCGTGCCGACTGCTTGGCCCATCGTCGCTCAACCCAGGTGGCCGGGCGCGATGCGCACGATGGGCGTGCGCGACAACTGCAAGATGTCTGGCGCGCCGACCAGGAACATGGTGATACGCAGGGTCTCGATGATGCCAAGCAACTCGGCGACGACCTCGTCGACGCCTTGCCGCGCCGCGCGCAAAAGTGGCGCCGCCAGCGCGCAAGCAGAGGCCCCAAGGGCAATGCACTTGGCCACTTCCAGCCCATCGCGCAAGCCGCCCGAAGCGACGACCACGCGGTTGGCGAAAG
>CAXRHS010000305.1:0-6393 GCA_964230235.1 Myxococcota bacterium | reverse complement strand
GGTGCCGCTGTGCCAGGTCAGCGCGATCAAGGCCCGCGGGTCGGCGCGGTCGACAACCCGCAGCTTGACGCCCAAGTGCTCGAGATCGGAGACGATGCGATCCATGCGCAGCCGGTCGCCTGGCGCGGGCCAGGGGAAGACGCCGGCGACGGCCTCGATCACAACTCGGCGCTGCAGTTCCCACTGGGTAAGCCGCGCGGCGCCCGCGCCATCGGTGGCAACGACGGCCACGCCACTTGCCCAAAGCGCATCGCCGGCAGCGCCGCCATCGAGCGGATCGAGCGCACGCACCCAGGGCGGGCCGATGGCCTGCTCGCCTGCCATCGGCCCGCGCAAGCGGCGAAAAACCGTGTGGTTTTGTGCAGCCGATTCCTGCGGCGGTAGCGGTATGCCCGCCCGTTTGTCGACCGCCATCCAGCCGTTGCCGCGACCGAGCTCCACGACGTGTGCCATTGCAGCAGCAGTCGTGCACAAGGCGACGGCGGCGGAGGGGTGTGCAGATTCAAGGTGGACGGCAGGAGCGATCACGGCTGGCGCGGGCGCACGCGGGTGCGCGTCAGCGGCTTGTAGATCAGTGCCGGCGTTGTGTCACGGTTTGGCGACGCTTGGGTCGAGCCACGGCATGGCAAGCGCTGTGCCAAGCTGGAGTTCCCGCAGGCGGTGCGACCGACGTCGCGGCGCCACTTCACGGCGCAGGTGCAATTGCCCATCCGCGCACAGCCACATCGAAATCGTCACACGGTCCTGGCTACTCGACTGCACAGGGCCGCCGCTGGTCCTGGGCCGACCCAAGCGATGGGCCTGCCCTGTGGCACGGCGACTGGGCTGGCGGCGGGTTGCCGCGCGACAGCCAAACCGCGCACAATTGGCCGGCGCTGGCCTGCCTGGTCGGCTGCGAGGCCCTATGGTGCGCACGTGGATTGCCCTGACCGCTTTTGCTGCGCTGCTCGGCGCCTGCGCGACCGATGGCGACGTACCGCCGCAATGCCGCGCCACCAAAGGCGCACAGGTGCCGGCCAAGCCGGCGGCGGAGACCTTGCCCGCCGGCAACGAAGTCGACTGGCAGCCGCCGACCTGCGGCGGCGCGCTGCTGCCGCCAATCTGTCCTTCGCCGACCGTGGTGTCGTTCGCCGAAGAGGCGGGTGCGCTGCACATTTCGCTGCCTGAGGCGATCACCTGGGCCCAGTCGCCGCCCAGCAGCGGCAATCACCGCGGTGAGTGGGCCAAATGGGGTGAGTACACGTACTTGCCGCCCCAGCGCTGGCTCCACAACCTGGAGCACGGCGGCGCCGCGTTGCTGTACAACCCGTGCGCCGACCCGAAGATTATCAACGATTTGCGCGGCTTTGCCCGCTGTCGCCCGACCGAGACCCCCGGTGGCCCGTTTCGGTGGGTGCTCACGCCGTACGCCAACTTGCCGCGGCGATGGGCCGTGGTGACCTGGAAGTGGACCTTGATGGGCGACTGCTTCGACGCCGACGCAGTCGAGGCCTTTCTCAAGGCGCACTACCGACAAACCGAAGAAGACATCGGCAGTCACGGCAGCTGGAGCTACGGGTACATGGGGATGTAGCCCAAGGCCAGCGCAACAAGCTGCCTGTCCCTGGCCCTGGCCCTGCGCGCTCGCGAAATGGGATCGCCGCGCGTAGGCCACAACCGAACTGCGCAAGGTCACCCGCTTGCAAGGGCCCGTTGCAGGAAAAGTAGTTCAGCACAAGCGCTGAGCGCAGCGGCGAGTCGACTGGCAAAGTCGCGCGCTTGCGAGCCACCCAGCTCAAACATGGAACGGGTCCCAGAATAGTTCATTCTGGGACAGTTCCTACCGATCGGGCAGAATCGCCAAAACCAGCGCAGTGACGCCGGCCGCGGAGCGCTGCACCGGCTCGACCCGCAAAGTGCACATCCCCATCGTCCGCAGAACGCAGCGCAAGTCTTGCCGTTTGCCGGCCGCCGCGGCGCGCTGTGCTGCGCCAAGTCGCTCGCGGGCGATCAAATCGGCACCGAGATCGGTCAGGTACAGCGCCTCGGCAAGAGGCGGCACCAGCTGTCCATCCGGTCGAACCAGCAGCAACCGCGGCGCCAACTCAGACAGCATCGGCGGAGAGAACGCGGCGATCGCGGCACGCCAGTAGGCCGCCAGTTCTTCATCGTTGCCCGGAGGCGCCAGTCCAAAAGGGGCGATGCCTCGGCTCGGCGGTCGCCCCAGGGCGATGGGCTGGCTGGCGCGCGGATTCGGAGTGGTCGCAATGGCAGGCGTGCGGGACCGCAGCGCATTGCGCAGGCGCGCCCGCAGTTCCAGCGCATCCACCGGCTTGGCCAGCAAATCCTCGGCGCCAGCGGCCAGCACCGACAGCCGCATGTCGCGATCGGACAGCCCGGTCATCACCAGTACGGGCACGTTTTCGGTGCGCGGGTCGGCCTTGATCTGCATCAGCACGTCAATGCCGTACACGTCCGGCATCACCACGTCGAGCAATACGGCATCAATGCGTTCGCGGCCGATGGTGCGCAGTGCCTCGCGACCCGACCCGACCTCGATCACCGCAAAACCGAACTGCGCAACTTGGGCGGCAACAGCCTTGCGGGCGGGCGGATCGTCGTCGACGATCAACACGATCTGCGGTGGCGAGGCCGGATCAACCACGGGGCCTGCTCAGTCGCCGGTTCAGGGGCGGCGCGCAGGCGATGGTAGAGCATTCACATCCAAAGCGGCAAACGGAGTCTGCACATTCGTGACAAGTGGAGGCCGACTGTGGCGGCCGATCGCACCCGTTGGCGGGAAGTCTGTAAATTTCTGTAGCCAATTTGGTGTGAATCGCTTCCGCGGTATCCGCAAAGTTGCCAAAAACTCGGTTCCGCTTCATCGTTGCGAAAACGGAGGCGTTGCCGATACGATGCCAATAAAATCATATTCTTGCACGCGCATACCGAGCGCGCCGAAAATGCGCTGGCCCCGAAACCCGCTATTGGTTGCATATGGTTGTGTGAAATCGCCACGACGAGACCTGGCTGCCGTGGCCTGCTTTTGGGGGTTTTGTACCCGCCCCCTCCATAGGAAGGCCCGGGCGCGAAACGGTTTTACACTGGTCGAGTTGATGGTCGCCGTCGCCATCATCGCGATCCTGGCCGTAACGGCCGTGCCCCAGTTCACCAAGTACATGCGCGGCGCCAAAGCCGCTGAGGCAACGATGTTCTTGGACGGCATCCGCAAGGGCGCGTCGGCCTACTACGCCATCCCGCATACCGACGTCACCACCGGCAAGCGCAAGCCGTGCCAGTTTCCGGTCAAGGTAAGCGCCACGCCGATGGCCGCGAGTTGCTGTGCGGACGGCGTCGACTCCGACAACGACGAACGCTGCGATGCCACCCCTTCCAACTGGGACAACACCACGTGGTCGGCGCTGCGGTTCGGCATCAAAGACGCGCACTTTTTTCAGTACACGTTCGATTCTGCCGGCGTGCTCGCCAAAGCGCGCTACGTAGCGGGCGCGCACGCGGATCTGGACTGCGATGGGCTGATGTCGACCTACGAGATCGGCATGACCGGCGACCCGGAGGCGACTGAAAGCGACTGCGACGCCGTTTCGTCCGGCGCGGCCCATTTCCGCGACAACGAAACCGAGTAGTAAATTAGCGCTGCGTATCTCGCCCCGCCATCGCTGCCGGGGCACACCTGCAGGAGATTCGACCCGTGGCCGGCCGCGCACTGATTTGCTCGGAATGCAAGAAGCCCGCGCGCGAAGACGCCGCGGAGTGCCGCTACTGTGGCACACCTCTGCCTCGCAAAGCGCAGGCGAAATGCGCGACCTGTGCGGGCACGGTTTCCAACCCGGACGCAGCGTGCACCCATTGTGGCGCCCCCAGCGCCGCCCGTCGAGGCGCCAGCGCGCAGCTATTGCGGTGCGCCACCTGCTCCAGTCAGGTCAGCACCGACGCCCAGTATTGCCCGCGCTGCAAAGCCGCCACGCCCGGCCTGACCGCGGTCGCGCCGATGCTCTCTGCCGAACGGCGCGCAGTCGAAGAAGGGCCGACTGAGGCGGTGCAGGCCGTCATGGAGGGCCGGGCGACCAGCCAGGTCGCGCCGCAAGTCGTCGATTCGGTGATGAACCGGACGCTCGAAAAGGGTCACCACGCCCAGGCCATCGGCGAACCCAAGGCGGCGCCGAAACCAACCGGGCCGCCGGTGCCATGCCGCGTTTGCGGCCGGCCGAATCCGCTTGATGCGTACATGTGTTCCTCGTGTGGAATACCGCTGCGCGCGCAACCGCAAGATGCAGTGGTTGTGCCGACGACCCTGCACGGCATGGCCTGGCTCAAGCCAGCGATTCTCGTCACGGTCGTCATCGCGATTGCGGTCGCCGGACAAGCCTGGCGGCTAAGCGCCGACGCACACGATCGCCAAACGAGGTTGCGCGGAGCCCTGGGTCCCGCGGCGACCGACAAGGACGTCGATACGCTCAAACAACGCGCTGAAGTACTGGGCGTGGACCCAGAGGCGCTGCTGATGGTGCACCGCAAGTGCTTTCTGGCGCCAGAAAAGACGCCGACGGAAGCGGAAATGGCCCAGGCGGTGGGCAGCTTTGAGCGCGGCGAAAAGCGCAGCAAGCACCTCGTCGCCTACGCTCAGCAAAAATGCAGCATGTGACGCCGGAGCAGGTCAGCGCAGGAATTGATCAGGGATCTTGCCGCCTTGTGCAGGATCGTATTTTTGCAGAAACGCGGCGTAGCGTCCGCGGGTCTTGGCCACCTGGCGGCGCATCCCGGCAATGGTCTCCATCGGCAACTTGCGCGAGGCGCGCTCGACGATGAAATCGGGCAGGGAACCGCCCGGATCGGCGTCGATCTGGTAGGTGACGCGGGTACGGCGCTCGTCCACGACCTGAAAACGCCAGAACCCCTTGAGGCGCGGCATCCGCACCACGCCGTCGACCTTTGGCTGCAGCGCCGTCTCGATGGCGTGAAAGCGGCTGTAGACCTCTTTGCGGGCCAGGCTGGCCTCGACACTACCCGAGAGCACCACGTCGCGATCGCTGACCGGCCACGGCGCGTCGGTGCGGTTGTAGACGATGCGGTCGAATTCATTGACCTGCTTGAGCACGCGCGCAGCCGAGCACTCGTAGATCCACTCGACGTGTTTTGGCGTATCGTCCAGTACCGCGAGGCACTCGAAAAGGCCGGCATCGAGGGTGGCGATGCCCTTGAAGACCGGCAGGTCGCGGCCGGGTTCGTAGCGATTCCACACCGTCACGCCCTGATCGGTGAGCACCTGCTTCCAGCCGCTGGTGTCATCTTCTGCCCAGACCCGGCGGGGCCACAACGGCGCCGTTGCTGCGCCGGCGAGCGAAAACAGGAAGAAACGTCGCTTCATGGTCGCCGTCGATCCGCGCGGCCAGCGGCCGCCCTAGGGGCCGCAAGCATACGGCAAAGTCGCACGCCGTGAAGCCCTGACAAAACGGGGTCAGCGTGGTCAAATGGCTCGCCTGCCACGCTGGCAGCCGAGCGAACGCATGAGCTTGTTTTTGCACAGCATTGCCCTGATCACGCTGCTTTGCGCCGTGGTCGCGAGGCCAGGCGTCGCGGCTGAATCCTTGCCTGCCGTGCTGGAGCCGTATGCCGGCTACGATGTCGTGTTCGGCCCCGGCGGCCCGCGCGTCTTGGGTCCGCAAGCCGCAGGCCCGATCGAGAAAATGATCAGCAATCCGGGGCGTGTGCTTGGCCAGTCGGGCTGCGAACTGGGTGACATCTCGGTGCAGCGCGACGCGGTTGCCGTGCAGTTCACCTGTGCGGGCACCAAGCTGTCGGTGCGACTGGGCGACGTGCAGCGCCATTCGGGGCCAGCCGACGCCCGCACGGGTGTGTTTGCGCTGGTTTGGGATGCCGCAGCCGTCGCGGCATGCACCGGACCGTGCGCGACCGCGCTGGCGGCGACCAAGGACGAGTTGCTGCGCCGCGTCCGCACGGGTGAGTCGGCCGTTCCGTGGCTGCGGGTGCGTCCGGCACCCGGATCAGCCAACGGCGCTGTCGTCGCGTCGCTGCTCGACGCGCAAGCGGCGCTGGCGATCGGCGACCGAACGGCGGCGCGCAAGCACCTGACTTCTGCGCGCGGCAGCGAACCGGAAGCGGGCTGGACCGCCGCGCAGTGTTTCGATTTCGCCTTGTTGTGCCACGAAGCGGGGCTCGCGGACGACGCCCAATGGGGTCGCGCGTGTGCCGAGCGGCTGCGCACCGCCAAGCTGGCACCCGACGATCCGCTTGCCCTCGACCCGGCGACCGCCGCCGGTCTGCAACCCGCGTTGCTGGCGCTGGCCGGTGAAGTCACCGCCGCAGCAAACCACGCGCAGACCTGTGCCACCAAAGCGGACTGTGACCCGCTGCCGGCCGTCCGCGCGCTCG
>CAXRHS010000304.1:0-2565 GCA_964230235.1 Myxococcota bacterium | reverse complement strand
GCACCGCCTGCGCCCCGAGGGCCATCGCGGCTGCGCCGACGAGCCACGGCGCTGACATCGGTGCTTGCCAGGCCGCCCATGCGGCCCCGGCGCTAGCGGCAAACAGCAGACTGCGCTCGAGCGGCGGGATCAGCGGTGCGTATGCGGCAACCGCCACGGCAAGGACTGCCGCCGCTCTGGTTGCGTCCGCAACGCCCGGCATCACGGCTTTGCCTCGAGTTGCGAGCGCGCCGCCGAGCAGGGCAACTGGCCGCGCGCATTCAATCGCTCCGACCAGCGCAGGCGCTGCGCAAAGCGGTGCAAGATCGCCCGCGAAACCGCGCCCTGGTGTACGTCCCAAAGGTTGCCGCAGCGATCGAACACCGCATTGACCGGCAGCGAAAGCGCATCCGGCGACTTGCCCAGGAGTGCCGCGATGGCTGGCGGCCAGCGGTTGAGCAGGTCGGCCCGAAATTGCATCCACGGTGGGACGGTCAGCGGACCCTGATCAGGCCGAATCCGGGCGTGGTCGCTCAACATTTCCTTGCGCGCCCGTGCGAGCGAGTGGCCCGCCGCCGTTTCGCCGAGCACCACGACCAGGTGTGGTTGGTCGGCCAGAGCACGGCCCTTACCGAGCGCAGCAACCGCCGCCACGACGTCGCCAAGCTCCGCCTTGCACGGCTTGCACCACAGCGCGCCCAGCGAAAGCCACACTGGTCGGCCCTGGCCAAATGGCGGCGGCGTGTAGTCCGCGTTGCCGGGCGTTGCGTCGCCCGAGAGGCCCGCGGCCTGGGCTTCCTGGACGCGGGTGGGCTTGTCCGCGCCGGTCCGCAGCCAGTTCAGACGCGCCGCGGCAGGCGTCCGCGCTGGTCCCGGCTTGTAGGTCGCAAGCGGCGCGCATGCGCCTGAGCGGTCGCGGCAGCTCGCGTCTGGCCGAACTGGTGCCCGGGCGGCCGGCTGAACTGGCGGAGCATGGATACCGCGCGTGGGTCGGTGATCCACTGCGGACGACACGACTTGTGCGCGTGCCACTGGGCGAACGCCCGCACCGGTGGCGACGGTGGCCACAACGATCAGCGCGACAGGGAGCCACTGCCGCGGGGGCTGGGTCACGCCTGCTTGAGGGAGCGCGTTCGCCACGGCAGTTCCGTGCGGGCTTCCGCACGGTCTAACATAGGCCAATGCGCGTCGTCGCAGCAAGGCGGAGCTTCTGAACGGTCGGGGGGATCATTCAGACGAATGATATTGCGAGGCAATTTCCGGTAGGGCCAGACGCGCAGGACTAGTCGGCAGGGTAGGTGCGTTCGACGACCACGCCGGTGTCGACCCAAGTCCATTCAAGCACGCGAAGTCCGCTGCCCGTGCCGGACCGCCAGCCATTGGTCGCCGTCGCCATGCGTTTTGCGTCGCGATCCAACTCGGCCTCGGCAATGGAACGATCCTGGCCAGACAGTAAGCGCTCGACCTGCGCCACGCCCGCAATCGACCCAGCGAGCAGCCAGCCATTTGTCCACTTGCGCACACCATTTGTGCAGGGCGAAGTCGCCTGCGCTGCAGGAGGCAGTGTTGGCTCCGGATGCGCGTTCGCTGCCAGCGGCGCCGCAAACACCTTGCAGCCGTCTGCGGCCACGAACCACGCAACTGGCCCGGCCAGCGTCGCGCGCCACAGCTTGTCGGTCGCGCCAGTCGGGCTTGGCATCGCCGCTCGTCGTGCCGGCAACGAGACATCGGTCAGGTCCAGTTCCACTGCTTGGAGGTGTGGATAGCGATCGACGCCCCAGCCCTTGAGCCCGTCGGCGGGTAGGATCGCGGTGGCGTCGAACTCCGTGGGCATGTCGAAATGCTGCTTCAGCCAGGCAGCGAGTCGCTGGCCTCCGCCTAGGTGCTCATGGACAATCAGTTTGCTGTTTTCAACGCGCAGCGCGGCGCCGCGCCACTCGACGGCCTCGGCGGCACCCGACCAGCCGGGCGCAACGCGCAACGCAGCGGTGAGTTGGCGACCGCGTTCGAACGTGTGGACGTCGCCGCCGCCAGTCCGCTCCAACGCAGCCCGAAAGGGCTCATCCTTTTGCAAGGTGCCGGCCTGAATTGCCGCCAGCATATCGTCCATCGCCGCTTCCGCCTGCTCGGGTGAATCCGTCGGCGTCGCGGCAGATGCCGACCAGGCAGCTTGAACTACGCCCTCGCCTGCGCGTGCAATCCACAGCACATTGCTCCCTGCGACGCTGACCCAACGCCCCCACTTCCCTTTGATCGGCGCTGAACCAGATGGGCCCACCTTTGCGTGCCCCAGGGCAGCGCCAATCCACTGCGCAAAGGCGCGCGCTGCAACGTCGGCATTTGCCGAGGCGGCCGGCACAGCAGCACCAAACCACCTTCCGCTCCGCTGGCAGAGGGCAATGGCTTGGTCGTCAGCGATTTCGCTGGGAGGTGGATCGGCAGATAGGCCCTGGAACATTGCAACGGCCTGCCCACCGCCAGTCCACTGCACCGCGTGTCGCGCGACCTGGCGGGCGATTGCCCGGGTCGCGCCCGGCTTGTCCAGTAGCGCGACACGGTCGCAGCCTGCGGGCAACCCTCCTAGCA
>CAXRHS010000303.1:0-2064 GCA_964230235.1 Myxococcota bacterium | reverse complement strand
GCCGGCGCATGGCCGCCAACCGATCGGTTTTCGGCCGTGCTGGATGCGCGGCACAGGCGATTTGGTCGCGGCTTGACGGGCAGCGCAGCGCTCGACCTGGCTACACCCCAGGGCTCACTTGGCGCCGCACCACATCACCGCCTCTGCGGTGGCTCCGGCTAATCATGCTGACCGAATGGCAAAGCCAGCGGCCAGCATATGCGCACTGGGTAGGTGGCCAGCTCGCTTCCGTGCCGGCCAGCTAGCGGCTCCGTTGCGAGGGTGATCTCGCCGTTTGGTCAGCCTGTAGGGCAGGAGAACAGCGAATCCGTGCCGGCGGTCCGCGCCGTGCACAATTGTCAGCGCCGCCTTGGTGCACTGTTGCACACATTTCGAATGGACGCAGGTAGCGATGCTCAACAGACAATCGCGCGAATTCAGCAATTGACACGACAGGACGGGCACCACAGAATGGCCATTGCGTCCAAGCTGCCAAGTGCAGCCCGACGCCAAAGGCACGCGCCATCGCGCGCCGTTGCAGCAAGGGGTTGGGCAGCTTGGGTGTTCCGAGTTGCGCCGCGCCGCAAAAGGGGCGGATGGCCAACGTGGGCGATCACCATCGGCGTACATTGCGTGTCGCAGCCGCCCTCATGCTGCTCGGCATTGCGCTTGCGTGCGAGACCCCTGCGCCCGCTGCCGCAGGCGCCCAGGGCGCGGACGCAAGTGGAGCCGACGCCGCCAGCAAGGATGCGAACGGTCGGCTGCTACCGCCAGCCGACGTCGACGCCGCGGTTGGGCCCGCAGACACGACAATCGCCGCCACCGACTTCGCCGACTGGGAAAGCACGGTGCTGGCCGACAGCGCTGCGGCGCAAGAGGTCATGTCGCTTCAAGAGGCCGGGGACACCGGCGGCGCGGTCGACGTTGGCGCTGGTCCGGCCGACGCTGCCGCCGAACCGACGCCGATCGCCGACGCCGGGCTCAACGCACCCGTCGATGTCGCTGACGTGACAGCGGATGGCGCGGGTGAACTTGCCGCTGCGGGCGAAGGCGTGGTTGACGCGCCCGTCGCTACGGCCGAGGACGCGACCTCCACCGGCGATGCCAGCGCCCAGGACGCTGCGGGGGCCGACGCAACGCTGCCGGCTGATGCAAGTCCGGGCGCTGCGTTGCCGCAACTGCCGCCGCCGCCGCAGACCATACCTGTCGATCCAACGACGCTGCCAGTTGCCGCGTTTGTGGACGACACCGCGGCGTACGGCATCAACCCGACTGCCACGCACCAGGCCTGCGTCGCGGTGGCCGACTTTGACAGCAATGGCCGCGAAGACTTCGTGGTCGTCGAGACCAAGGGCTGGTCGAGCACGCTGCACGCCGTGCTGCTCGGCGGCGCGGGTCCCAAGCATGTCAAGACCGCGACGGGCGGTTCGGGTGGACAGGCCAATTTCGGCTGTACTGCCGTGGACATGAACGGCGACGACAAGCCCGACCTGCTGACCGGTGGCTTTTCCGGGACAGCTCTCTACCTGGGCGACGGCGCCGGCGGCTTCAAGGACCACAGCGACGACTGGCTGCCGTACCTGTTGGATTTTGAGGCGTTCAGCATCGTGCCGGCCGACCTGGACGGCGATGGCGACCTCGATCTTTTCGTCGGCGCCGGCTTCGCTCCGCCTAGCTGCGACGCGCTGGCGTGCAATTACACCGCCAGCGACCTGCTGTGCACCGTCAACCCGCCGATCCCGAACATCGACAAGCTGCAAGACCGCGTCTTGATCCAAGGCCCTACGCTGCCGATGGTCGACGAAACCAAGCAGTGGCAGCCGCCGCCGGGCGGTACCCAGACCGTGGCGATGGCGGCCGATGTCGATGCGGACGGCAAGATGGATGTGCTGGTCGCGGACGACTTTGGCAGTTCGCGCATCCTGCACAACACCGGTATTGCCTTTCAGTCCTTCGACACCAATGTCGGCTTGGCACCTTACGCCGGCGCCATGGGCTGGACCATCGGCGACTTCAACAGCGACGGCTTGCCCGACCTGGTGATCGCCGAGTCCGGGCCGACGCCGGTCTACTTGAACTCACCGC
>CAXRHS010000302.1:0-4385 GCA_964230235.1 Myxococcota bacterium | reverse complement strand
AGCAAGCAGTGGGCCAACGTAGAAAATCGAGTAGATTTTTTACGGGCCCTAAGTTTGGTTGTTCTTGGCCAGCCGCCGCAGGTTGTGCAGCGGAATCGCCAGCCCTGCCGGGCAGGTCAACGACAACGGCGGCGCGATCGGCAAGCCGGGTTGCGCATCGGTGTCAGGGCTCGCTTGGCGCTGGGCTGCCATGGTCGGCTGCGATTGCGTGTCCGACACCGCTTGTTGATGGGCGGGCGCGCAGGCCACCTCGTCGAACGACGGCTGCGTCGCTGCCGGCAATGCGGTATGTGCACATTCGCTTGCGCCAGACTTGCTGGGGCTCGGCACTGCCGCCGCCGATGCTCGTGCCCGCGCCAACTGGGTAGCGACCGGCGGCCATCGGGCGGTTGAGACGCGACGTCAGGCATGTGGGAAAGCCTCAACTGCTGGCAGGGGGTGAATGCGTACTCCTTTGATACCACCGGGCTTCTGGACGACGAAGAACACCATGGCCGCGATGATCAGGTCGAAGGCGATGTAGCCGCCAGACCGCGCCACCGCAAAGCGCTTAGGCAACTCGTCGACAATTTTGTGTTTCCTTAGGAGCTCCACGATGAGGCTGACGGTGACGGTCCACGCCTCCAGAGGTTTTAGGCCGGCCCGCCGTGTGACCCGCGTCTGAAACAGTGCCATGCTGGCCTCGGTCGCCGTCTCGAGAACGGTCTGAAAGCCTCGGTCCTGAGACACTGGCGCGCCTACGCCGGTATCGCCCGAGGCGGCGACCATCGCATGCCATCGATCTTACACGTAGTTTTTCGGCAATTGGTTCGTAAGCGCCTGATTCAAGATCGGACTTTGGGGATCCGGAACCGGTGGGCTGAGCACCATTCCACCGGTCGCCCCCATTTTGGGAACCGCCCCCCCCCCCGACGCCCAGTCGCTTGACACGCCCACAACCGCCACGCAAACTCGCTGCGTGCACGACCGGGAGCCCGGAACGGCGCGGCGGTCCTTGCACAGCTGCGCGCCACCGACGCGCTACCCACTTGACGCTGTCGTGAATCGGCGCAGCACGCGGAATCGGCAACGTCGGCCACGCGCACGGCAGCGCACCGCCTGATACTTCGGAGCAGCGCAACATGGGCAACCTGACCAGGGCCGACATCGAGCAGGAGGCGCGGCGCACCGTAGATGCCGTCGCGGACTCGCCACAGGGCCGCCGCGCGCTGCGGCAGGCCTTCTATGAGCGCCAGGGCGGCGCGCACCTCGCCGCCCATGCTGGGTGGGGCAAATCCGAGCTCGCGTTTCTCGATTGGGAGATTGCGCGCGGCGTGCTCGGCGGCAAGCCCGGCACGGCGCCGTCGCCGTGGTGGAAGGCGGTCAACCTCGACCTGTGCCTGTGGGCCGAACTGGCGTCGCTGGCCAAGGTCAACGGCCTCGCGGGCGAAGCCTGGCCACTGCCGGTGCGCGCCTGGCTCGAGTATCTCGCCGACAGCAACGGCACCTCATGGTACCGCGCCCACAACACCAGCATCGCGCTGGGCTATCTCGCACACTGGCAGCTGGCCCAAGCGGAAGGCGAGCGCGAGCAGGTCTTCGTCAACCGGGTGCTGTCGCGGGTGCTGTATGCGCAGGCGCTGGCCACCGATGCGACCGCGTGGGGCCGACTCGGCGTGGTCGGCGCCAACCCCAAGCTGCCCGCGGTAGAGGTTCTCACCAGCATCCCCAATTTCTACCCGACCGACTACCCGATTGCCGACCCGAGCTGGGACCGCATGACCGGCGCAGTCGACAGCCTCGACGAATACGGCGTGCACGCGCTGGACCACGGGCTGATTGCCCCGGTGATGCGCCGGCTGTACGACTGGGCCGCGCAGTTCAATGGGGTCGCCGCACTGGCGAGCCTCGCCGTAGCGCGCGACGGCCAGGTCGTCGGCTGCTACCCCTGGCACACTGACCCGCACACCACGGCCGCCGCGCCCAAACAGCGCGTCGTCATCTTGGGCGGCGGCATCGCCGCGCTGGCAGCAGCCTGGGAGCTCACCCGGGCGGAGGACTGGCAAAACCACTACGACATCACCGTCCACCAGCTCGGTTGGCGGCTCGGCGGCAAGATGGCCGGCGGTCGCGGGCCCAATGGGCGCGTGCAAGAGCTGGGCCTGCACTTGCTGCTCGGATTCTACGTCAACGCCTTTCCGCTGTTTGCTGCCGCCTACGACGAGCGAACCAAACGCGGTCTCGCGCCCGACAGCCCCTACCGCACCCTTGCGTCGGCGCTGCAGCCGAACAACGCCACGCTGCTCGTCGACTGGAACGCGACCCACGGCCGCTGGGACAACTGGCCGCTCATCTTCCCGCCGTCGCCCGGTTCGCCCGGCGATGGGCCGCCGCTGAGCACCTGGCAGCTGCTCGAGCGCGGCGCGGCGATTGTGCTGCAGACCATCCTCGGCAGCCCGTACGCCGAGCGCATGAACCCGCTCAACCAGTGGCTTTTGCGAACCTTCTTTGCCAACGGCGATCATGTTGACCCGCCGGTCGCCGCGGCGCCGGCCGCGGACTCGTGGCTTGGGCGCGCGAGGGCGCTGGCGGCGACCGCCGTTCACGCGTTGACCGATCCTTTGGTCGACGCCGTCGAGGCCAAGGCCAACGCCATCTTGCAGCAGATTGGCGCCGAATTCCGCGGGCAAGTGGTTCACACGCCAGAGTTCTTCTTGAGTCTCGCCAAGGTGGTGCGCCACCTCGTGGCCGAATTGGAAGCGGACCTGGTCGACGCCGACTCTGAAAAAGCGCGTCAGATCGGCCACCTGTTGATCCTGCTGGACTTCGGGGCGGCGCTGGTCACCGGCCTTTTCGTCGACGTCTACGACGCCAACACCGGTCGCTTCGCGTACCGCAAAATCAACGACCAGGACTTCCGGGCCTGGCTGCGCAAACATGGCGCCAACGACACCACGCTCTATTCGCCGATGGTGACGTTCTTCTACACCGGCACCTTCGAGGCCTTGGCCGATCACAACGACGACGGCGGCCTGCTCGCGGCTGGCACGGCGCTGCAGTTCGCCATTCCCGCCTTGGGCTACAAGGGCTCGTTCTGCAACCAGTTGCGCCTCGGCACCGCCGATACGCTGATCATGCCGCTCTACCAGGTGCTCAAGGACCGCGGGGTCAAATTCGAGTTCTTCAACAAGGTCAAGGACCTGGAGATCGAGCCTGGCTCAACTGGGGCCAGACGCATTGGCCGCATCGCGCTTGAGCGGCAAGTCGACCTTGCCAACGGACGCGCTGCCTACGATCCGATCCAGTGGGTCAAAGGCAACCCGGCGTGGCGGATGACGCCCGACTGGGACCAGCTCGACCCGGCGCAGGCCAAACAGCTGCAAGATGGCGGCATCGACCTCGAGTCGCCGTGGTCCGGCTGGCGCGGCACGCCCGCTAGCCTTGTGCGCGGCAAGGACTTCGACCACGTCATTCTCGGCATCCCGGCCAAAGCACTCGCCGCCGCGGCGCCATCGTTGCTCACTGCCGACGACAACTGGCGGGCGATGGTCGCCAACCTGTGCACGGCGCAGGTGCAGTCGGTGCAGCTGTGGTTCGACCGCTCGATGGCGGAGCTCGGCTATGACGGTGCGGCGTGGGGCATGCCGCCGGACGACTGCCTTGCCAATGTCGTGACCTACGCCAACCCGATGTTCTCGTGGCTCGACCAGACCCCCATCATCGCCAACGAGGGCTGGCAAACCGACCCGCCCAAGACCCTGCTCATGTACACCGGCATCTTGCCGGACGACCCGAACCCGACCTACGACGCATCGTTTCCCGAGCGGATGCGCGAGCGCGTGCGGGTGGTCAACCGGCAGTGGCTCAACGACAACATGGGGTGGTTCCTCAAGAAAGCGACCTCGCGGGCCTATCCGACCGGCATCGACTTTGGACTTTTGCGCGGCACTTCGGGCGCGACCGATCCGCGCTGCAAGTACGACGAGCAGTTCTTTGCGGCGGCGGTGAGCCCGTCCGACCGCTACGTCATCGCCGTCCCGGGGACCGAAAAGTACCGCCTGCCGCCCGAGGGCTCGGGCTTCGCCAACCTGTGGCTGGTCGGCGACTGGACCGACTACGGCACCAACATCGGCTACATGGAAGGCTGCGTCGTGTCCGCGTACCGCGCGGTGCGGGCGCTGCGCAACGCGACCGGCTGCGGCGGCGCTCCCGGCAACTTCTGGCGCGACATGCTCGCCGATTGGTAGGTGGCAACTCTGGTTCGACTTCCGACACTGGTATGCAAGTATCGGGGGCGCGCCAACTGCGGCGCAAAGGCGTTGTGCGCTGGCAGGCGGTGATTCGGTTGGTCACCTCGTCGCTCGACAAGACCTGGCGGCGCGGTTGGTGGAACGATGCGCGAAGTC
>CAXRHS010000301.1:0-2983 GCA_964230235.1 Myxococcota bacterium | reverse complement strand
CGCAGGGGTCGAAGCCCGGCGCTATTTCTGGCCGGCGCTGGTGTCGCCGCCCAACGGGCATGCCAGCAAGCCGTTGCCGGTGACCACCGATGTCGAGCATCGCATCTTGTGCTTGCCGCTGCATGACGGGTTGGGCCAGCGCGATGCCGCGGCCCTGGTCACTGCGCTCGGCCAGTTGCATCACCAGGAGGCCCCATGGCCGCGTCTGACTGCGTTGCCCTGAGCATCGTCGCTCCGCTGTACAACGAGGCCGAGACTGTGACCGAACTGGTGCGGCGTTGCGCTACGGCTGCGGCTGCGGTGACTGCGCGGTTCGAGTTGATCCCGGTCGACGATGCCAGCACCGACGCCACGGGGGCGTTGTTGCGGGCGCTGGCGGCCGATGCCCGCTACCGTTCGACGCTGCGGCCCGTGCACTTGGCGGTCAATGGCGGCCAGTACGCAGCGACCGTCGCGGGCTTGCGCGCGGCCCGCGGCGACTGCGTGGTGGTGCTCGACGGCGACTTGCAAGACCCGCCAGAGTTGCTGTGTACCCTGACGGACGCGCTGGCGCGCCACAAGCGAGCGACCGTGGCCTTTGCGGTCAAGGTGGCGCGCGAAGACGCAGCGTGGATGCGTCTTGCCTGTGCGGGCTTGCAGGCGCTGCAACGGTGGCTGGCCCCAGTCGCGACCGTGCGCGGCGCCGGCAGCTATTGTGCGATGCAGCGCCAGGTCGTGCAGCGGGTGGTGCGCCATCCCGTGCGCAACGCCAACCTCGCCGCGGTGCTGGCTGCGCTCGGCGAGCCGCACACCGTGGTGCCCTATGCCAAGCAACCGCGCGCGCACGGCGACTCGCGAGTGGGCGCTTTCGGCCTCTTTTGCGAGGCGTGGGGTTCTCTGGCGGTGACGGGTGCGCTGCGCCGGCTGGCGTGGCTGGGCGGCGCGCTTGCGCTGGCGGCGACCACGGCGGCGATGGCGGCGGCGTCCATTTGGTAGCTCGGTTGGCTGCCCGGTCCAAGGCCATCCATGAATTCGCCGGATTTGCCACTGCGCGCTTTCGCGGCCTGGGCGCAGTGATCCTCAAGACCTCGGCGCACGGTGGATATTTCTCCGGCCGGCGTGCCCGCCTGCCAACTATTGACGCCCGCACGCTGCGTCCGCACCATGCTGCAACGCCAACCGCGATTTCGAATTGGCGCCTGAGCGCCATGGTTCAGCCGCCCGAGGAACCCCGCACCCTTGACCGACACCTTCGCCTGCCGCGACTGTGCCGGCGCAGCGTTGCTGTTGTCCTCGCCTGGATTGCCATCGGGTGCGGCAAGTCGGATGTGGCCGGCCCGCCGGGGGCCGCTGCCGCTGTCGATGCAGCAGGCGGACTGGCAGACACCGACGCCGGTCAGGTGCAACCAGACGCGCACGCCGACCAGCCGGAGGCGGCCGTAGAACAAGTGGACGTAGCTCGCGCAAGCGAAGCGGCGCTTGGCGAAGATGCCGTTGACGTGCCCGTCGCGGTGGCCGACGGCGCCGCCGACACCTCCCTGGACGCCCTCGACACGGTTGCGTCTTCCAACGACGGTGATTCGAGCGACGCAACCGACGCGCCGTTCGCGCCCACCGACGTGTCGCAGCAGCCAGACCAGCAGACCGCGCCCGGGCCAGACGGGCTTGTCGACGCACCGCCGGTGGACGTGGCGGCCGAGGTGACCGCAGCCATGGATGCCGCCATGGCGAGCGATGCCACCTTGGCTTGCGCGCCAAAGCCGGAACTGTGCGACGGTGTGGACAACGACTGCGACGGCGCGACCGACGAGGGCTACGCATGGAAGCCGCCGCCGCCGTGGCCTGCCGTGCCCTTGGGCGAGCCCTGCGGCGCCTTTGAATGCGCGGGCGGCACGGTGGTCTGCCAGACGCCCGAGCTTGCGGTGTGCTCGACCTGCCCGTCGACGATTGACCCCACGGTGATGCTCGCGCCGCCGGGAGCGGCGACGTCTGCGCTGCAGGCCTCTGGGTCCTTTACAGATGTCTCGCCGCTGTTGCCGGCTACCAGCTTGCAGATCGACGCAGGTAGCCCGCTGCAGGTCCCCTATGGTGCGAGCGGCCTCGCCATCGACGCCGACGGCGACGGCGACCTCGACCTGTGGTGGAGCGATGGCGTCAGCAAGGGCGTTCTTTGGCTGCAAGTCACGCCGTGGGAGTTCCAGGCCAAGAACTTGGTCACGCTCATCGCCAAGCCGGCGTCGGTCGCCGCGCTGCCGGGGCCGCTCGGGCCGACGCGGGTGGTCGCCGGCGGCGGGCTGGCGGCGCTGGAGCGGCAACCCAGCGGCAATTGGAACAACGTTGCAGCGACGCTGGGCCTGAACTACACCCAAAACGACCCACCCTTGCAGCACCTGCTGCCCGCCGATGTCAACGACGACGGTACCTTGGATCTGGTGGGATCGGTGTTCTCGTGTACAGCCGGCAAGAAGGCGCTGGTGGTGTGGTTGTCGCGCGGAGCGGGCGGCTTTGTCGAGGCGAACTCGGCAATGGGACTGCTGGCCAACGCCAGTCCGTGGGCGACCATGCAGTCGGACTTCGACGACGACGGGCTGCAAGACTTGCTGGTACTCACCGAGACGTGCAACCCGAATCCGGGCGTCATCTTCTACCGCCACCAACCGCTTGGTTCGGCTGACCCGACCTACGTCATGAAGAAGGTGCCGCCGCTTTTTACCGCGCCGGGCAAGCCGGCCGGCAGCCCGATGGGCGGCGCCCTCGCGGACCTCAACGGCGACGGCGTCTTGGACTACCTGATGGCCGAGATCGAGCTTGGCGACCTGGTCAAGATGGGCGGCGACCCCAAGAAGCTCAAGGCAGACGATCCCTGGCTCTACAACGGGGTCAGCAACCATCTGCTGTTGAGCCAGTCCGATGGCTCGCGCAAGCAGGCGGGGTGGCAAGCGGGCGTGTGGGCGCCGCTCTCCAAGGCTGGCAACTTGATGGTGGCGTGGTCGCCAGCCCTGGT
>CAXRHS010000300.1:0-2245 GCA_964230235.1 Myxococcota bacterium | reverse complement strand
GCCGCCACACCTCGGGTTGGGTGTAGTAGACCTCCAGCGCGCGATCGACCGCCCATTGCAGACCCGTGTGGGTGTCGTGGTCGTAGGTGAAGCCGGTTGCTGTCTTTTCGGCCACGGTGCGGTTGGTTGCCGGCACCACCGAGTCGAATAGCCCGCCAACGGCGCGCACGATGGGCAGCGTGCCATAGCGCATGGCGTACATCTGGGTCAGCCCACACGGTTCGTAGCGCGACGGCATCACAATGCAGTCGGCACCGGCTTGCAGCACGTGGGCGAGGTCGGGCTCAAAGCCGATGCGGACCCGGACGTGGTTCGGGAACTGGTCCTCCAACGCCTGAAAGCGGTCCTCCAGTGGCGGTTCGCCCTTGCCAAGCAGGATGACGCGGACCGAGCGACTAGCGAGGTAGGGCACCAGGTCGGCCAGCAGGTCGAGGCCCTTTTGCTTGGACAGCCGGGACACCACGCCGAGCACCGGATGGCGGTCGTTGCCATCCATCTTGGCCATCGCCAGCACCGTGCGCCGGCAGCCGTCCTTGCCTGCGAGGTCCTTGGCCGAGAACTTGTGGCTCAGGTACTTGTCCTTGGCCGGGTTCCAGATGTCGGTGTCGATGCCGTTCAAGATGCCGAAAAGCCGGCGACCGTGGTGGTTGAGTACGCCGTCCAGGCGCTCGCCGAACTCAGGGGTTCGAATCTCCTCGGCATAGCGCGGGCTGACCGTCGTAATCGCGTCGGCCGCGGCGATGCCGCCCTTGAGCCAATTCAAGTGTCCGTAGAACTCCAGGCGCTCGGGGTGCAAGAAACTCGGGTCCAAGCCGATGGTCGCCAGCTCGTGCAGCGGAAACAGCCCCTGATACGCGAGGTTGTGAATGGTCACCACCGAAGCTGTCCGCGGCAACAGGCGTCGATACGGCCCCTCCAGGTACAACGGCAGCAGCGAGGCGTGCCAGTCGTGGGCGTGGACCACGTCTGGATGGCCGCCCAACAGCCTGTGCGCGGTGTTGAGCACCGCCCGCGCGAAGGTCGAATAGCGCGCCGCATCGTCGCTGTGACCATAGATGCCATCGCGATCGAACAGCACAGGGCAATCCACGGCATACGTACTGACGTTGCCGTGCTCGGGGCGCACCGCCTCAAACTGGCCGCTGGTCAGCGCGTGCTGGCGGGGCTCGTCGGCGATGCGAAAAACCCGCGCATCGATGCGGTGACCGCCCATCCACACATGCGACACGGCGCCGGTATCGATCAGCCGGGCCCCGCGGGTTCCGACGGACTGCCGGACCTGGCGATACAAAGGCACGTAGACGGCCACATCGTGGCCCAGCGCAGCCAGCGCTTTGGGAAGGGCAGCCGCGACTTCGCCCAGACCACCGGTCGACACCCACGGCGTCAGTTCGGCCGCTGCAAACGCGATGCGCATGCAATCTCCAATGTTTTCAGAAAGTAGAAATTGGGTGCTATTTTGCAACCCTATCGGATCGCGTCGTTGCTGTGGCGGGTCGAGCGCACAAAAAGCCCTTTGGCGGCGGCGATGATTTCGGCGGTGCTGGGGTCCTGCTCCAGCATCGACACCATGTCCTGGGCAATCTCAATCGGCCCTTCTTTGGGTACCAGCGTGCCCTTGGGCAGAATGACGATGCCCTTGTCCGTCACGAACGGAAAGCGCTTCTTGTCCGCCTCGGGATCAAAGCCGATCGTGGTGCCTTCGCTGATGACGACGTTGGTGTCGGCCAGCACGTTCTTGACCCAGCAGTGGCGACCGACGCGGTCGCGCCCGCAGAACACGCTGTTCTCGATGCTGGCAAAGCGGTGGAAGTAGCAGTCGAGGCCGGCAATCGTGCCGACCAGCATCGCGCCAGACACGATCGTGCCCTCGCACACCAGCGAGTCGACGACCTGGCCGAACTCGCGCTGTTTGCCCGCCAACACGAACTTGGCCGGTGGCAGCTGCGACGGCACGCTGCGAATCGGCCACTTGCGGTTGTACAAGTTGAAAGCGGGCAGCACGGCCCGCAAGTCCATGGTCGCCTCGAAGTAGCTGTCGATGGTGCCGACGTCGCGCCAATACGGTTTGGCGTCCGCGCTCTCGCCCGGCACGCGGTTGGTCGCGAAATCATAGGTATAGACGCGAGCGCCCTCTTTGACCATTTGCGGGATGATGTCCTTGCCGAAATCGTGCGAGCTGTCGGCGCGCGCGGCGTCGACCACCAGCATTTCTTCCAGAACTTTGCGCTTGAAGAAGTAGTTG
>CAXRHS010000299.1:0-2198 GCA_964230235.1 Myxococcota bacterium | reverse complement strand
CTCACCGCCCAGCGCTCGGGCGAGGTGGTCGCGATGCAGTTGGTCGACGTCAACCTGGCCGAAGCGATGTGGACCATTCCGGCGGCAAAGGCCAAGAACGGCAGGACCCACTGCGTGCCGCTGACTGCGCCGGTGGTGCGGTTGCTGCAGGCGGCCAGGCTCATCGACATGGGCAAGGGCGCGGTGTTTCCTTCGCGCGATGACGGCGGTCCGATGGTGCAGACGGCTACGGCTCGCGCCTTGCACCGCCACCACGCGGCGCTTGCCAAGGAGGCATTCACGCCCCACGACCTGCGGCGAACGGCGGCGACGCATATGGCGAGCATCGGTGTGTCGCGGCTGGTGCTGGCCAAGGTGCTGAACCACACCGACAGCGCGGTAACGGGCATTTACGACCGCTACAGCTACAACGCCGAGAAACGCGACGCGCTCGACAAGTGGGCGTTGCACCTGCAAGGGCTCGGGCTGGAGGCGGCGATCGCAAAGCTTGAGGCCAAGGTCCAGTGGCAGACCGAGGGCAAGTGGTGGGACAAGCGGAAGTTGCGGTTGGCGGTGGGCGACGGTGGCGACGAGTAGCGCGGAGTGTCGGTTTATTACGCGGTAATACTGCACGGACACCAAGCGGTTGGGCTGTCGTCGCAGGACTGCTCCGGAAACCGCTATTACGGAAACACTTGCCGAAAGTCACGCAATTCGTGACGTTGGGCGCGCAAGTCCGGAAATCTCCCAGCCGGCCGCGGCGCATGGCGCTGACCTTGGCGCGCCCAACTTGCTCGTCAGCAAGTCCAGGTCCAGCGCCACTCTTCTGGGTGCCAACTGCCTGATCGACCGGCAAGTACCGGGTCAAGGAACACGCTGAGCCCGCTGGCCGCAGCCTCCAACGAGAGCCACGGCAGGCCAGTCTCAGCAGCCATCGCGGCGTACTTTGCCGCCCATGCAACCGGCAACGCAGGCACGGATGCGGGCACTGCGTGGGTGCCGCGGAACTCAAACGTCCGGGTGAAGGCCAACCGCATGACGTCGGACGACAGCGGGCGAATGCTGCCCAGCACCAAGATGTCCGGCAGGTCGCGAACGCGGGAATTTTCTGCGTGCCGCGGCACAGTCATGGCGTGCAGTTTCTCGGCGATGTGTTGTTCGATTGGCACGATGCGGACTTGCGTGGGCGCAACGTCCGCGAAGTCCAGAAACGGTCGGCAGGTGACAGCTTCCACCTCGCCGGTCAGCGGCCCGCCCAGTACGACATCCACACCGAACGGGGCCGCGTAGGCCCGCCCGGCCAAACTCGGCCTGACCCTGAATCGCCGGCCGCCATAGACGACGCCGTCGCCGTCGATTGTCGGGTGTTCGCGATCCGGTTCGACGGTGAAGCGCATGAAGTCGTGCAAGTCCAACTGCCCTGCTTGCTGTAGGTCCGTCAGCACGCTTTCAATCTCGCCCACAGCCCGCAGGTCGACGTCACGTGTGGCCCGCGCCCGTGACACGCGCAGGTCGAGGACGAGGCCGCCCTTGAGCACCAGGTCGGGGTTGACCGCGAAGGCGCGGGCGAGGAAGCGGTCAAAAACCAGCAGTTGTCGAACGCGATTGACGTCAAGGCCTCGGCTGTTGGCGTCGGCGAGCAGGCGATGCTCGAGGGACTGCTTGAATGCCGCAGGGGTGGCGTAGCGCGACGTCATGTGGATTGCCCGCCACTGATGCGTGTTTCCAGCAATCTACGCACGCGCTCCGCGTCGGCGGGCATCAGCAGCCCGCGCGCAAGGGCCTGCTGATAGGCTTGGGCGACAAGATCGGGCCGAACGTGATCCTTCACGCAGTCCTCGATAGTTCTGGCAACCGCTGTGACCAGGACGGGGCCGTGCCAAGTCCGCTCTTCCTGGGGCACGTCAGCGAAGTGCACAGCCACGCCAAGCGGGAGTTTCAACCGCCGTGCACGCCACGCCTTTGGCAAGGTCATGTGCACACGCTCCGGCATGGCGTCCGACAACTGATGCGCCGCCAGCGCGGTTTCGTGGCTGAAGGTGCCCTGACCATCGGCCCAGAGGTCGAGCACCGCGAGTTGTTCCAGTTCGTCGGCCGGGAAGTGGACCAAGCGGTACACGCCGTGCAGTACCCGGACGACGCGGCCCGCCAACAAGTATTTGCGCAGCGCCTGCGGTGAGAATCCGACCGCGGCCGCTTGGCGGGTGGTGAAATGGCCG
>CAXRHS010000298.1:0-9325 GCA_964230235.1 Myxococcota bacterium | reverse complement strand
GGCCTTGGTCTGCACCGTCAGCTCGAACTGCAACTGGCCGGCGTCCGGGTCTTCGGGCAACCGCGCCAGCACCGCGTACTTGCCGAGGTCGGTGCCAGACTTGACCTCGGCCCACGCCTCGCCGTTGTCGTCCGTAAACACGTTGGGGGTCAGAATCTGCACCGTCGTCGCCTTGGGGTCGAGCGGGGCAAACTCGACCGCGAGACCCGCCGGCGCCGGCTTGCCTTGCAGCAAGTAGCGCACGCCGATCTTGCGCAAATTGTTCTGGTTCATCACCAGCGCGCACAGGGTGTCGCAGACGCCGCCAAAGTCGTCCTTGTCGTGCGCAAACACCAGCACGCCCTGACCCGCCGTGGCGTCACCGAGCACGATTGTCTCGGGGTTCGACGCGCTGGCGTCGCTTGCGGCTGTCGCGCTGTCTGTCTGCGCGCGGCTGCCGTCTTTGCCGGTCGTGCCGACGCCAAACGGGTTCGAAGGGTCGCCCGCGTCGCTCGGCACCACGAACCCTTGCTGGGTCGATTCAACGCAACCGCTCAACGCGGCAATGGCCACGGCAGCCCAGACAAGCGCGGAAATCTGCGTTCGCTTCATGGCGTGCCTTCTTGCGTGGCCGCTACTTTTTCGGTTCGGCCGGTGGCGCGGGCGGTGGGCTGTAGCGCAGAACGGTCGCGATGTCACCGACGACCAGAACGTCTTTGCCAAATGGGGCAATCGAGAACAGCGTGGCAATGGTCGGAACTTCCATCATTCCGACTTCGCCCTTCTTGCCGTCAAAGGAGAGCACCGTTCCCTGGGTGCCGGCCATCAAGATCCGCGTCGCGGACCACCCCCAGATGCTGCGAATGGTGCGCGGCAGATCGTAGAGCAGCGTAGTGTATTTCCACGACTTGCCATCCCAGTGCACCAGAACACCGTGGTTCTTGTCGTCGGGTTCGCCGGCCGCCCACACATCGTCTGGCGCCGCGCCCCACACGGCGAGCAGGTGGCTGGTGACTTTGTAGGGCTTTTGCTCGGGGTCCGGCTGGTACGGCTCGATTTCGGTGCGCTGCCAACCCGCGCCGTTGCCGTGGTAGATGTGGCCGCTATCGCCCACCGCCCACAGGTCGCTGCCTGACAAGCCCCACACCGCGCGCAGGTTGGCCGAGACGGGTTCGACCATCAGCGTCCAGGTCTTGCCGTCCCAATGGGCCACCGCTCCCGCGGTGCCGCCGGCCCAGACGTCGCTGTCGCTGGTCCCCCAGACGCAACGCCAGTCCATGCCGGGCGGGCCGGTCATGTTCGACCACTCGTTGCCATCGAAGTGCACGATTGTCGCCAAAAGGCCGACCGCATAGACCGAGTTCGGGTTGTAGCCCCACACGCCGTGCAAGTTGACGCTGGTCGAGGTGAACATCGGCGTCCACGACCCGCCCGTACGCCGCCAGGCTTGACCGCCGTCACCGACGGCCATCGCGTTGTCGTGATCGGCGGCCCACACCGCGTTGGCGTTGCCGCCGCCGGGCATGGTCTGTGGCTTCCAGCTGGCGCCCTGCCGTTCTGCCAGCGCGCCGAGCTTGCCAACCGCCCACGCGGTGTCGGCTCCGGTGGCGGCCACGGCCGTCAGCGGCTTGCCAATCGAGGCAACGACCGACCATTTGCCACCGGTCGAGCGCTGGAACACCTGCCCGCTCTGCGCGGTGACACTGAACGAGCCGTCCGAGAATCCGGCCACGCCGGTCAGCTCTTGCTGGCCGACCTCGGGCGGCGCTTCTGCCACCCAAGCAGTGCCGTTGTGAAAGGAGACAGCGCCCAGGCTGCCGACGGCCAGGGCAGCCTGAACGCCACCCTTGCCGTCCTCGACGACGCCGACGGCCTTGAGCGTTTTGGCGACACCGGCCGACCCGACCTTGAAACCGCCCTTGGCGATGCTGGCCGCAAAACCCTGGTCGCCGACCGCAAAGCCCGCGCTGCCGTGGCCGCCCATGCCCCAGACGTCGCGCGCTTTGCCGCCCGAAACTTGCGTCCAACTCGCGCCATCCCAATGCGCCGTGAAGCCGGCCTCGCCGACCGCCCACGCATCATCGTTGGCGGCCGCCCACACGCCAAACAAGGTGCCCGTGGTCAAGGCCTTGGCGCTGGCGGCCGGCGGCGCGCACTCGGACACCACCACCAGGTCGTCCAAGAACACCCCTTCGCCAGCGTTGCTGTTCTTGGTCAGCGAATCAAAGGTAAATTCCAAGCGCACCGACTGGCCCTGGTACTTGGTGATGTCGATCGCTTGCGGCTGGAACTTGCCTGCCGTGGATCCGGAACTGATGACCTTTTGCTTGTCCCAGACCAGCTCTTTGCCCCCCGCCTGGGTGGCGACCCAGACCTCGAGCTTGTCGTAGTAGCCCTGCTCGACGTCGAGCAACAACTGGAAGTGCACGGCGATCTTGCCGGCCTTGGGCAGTGCGAAGTAGGGCGACGCCATGGTCGAGCCCACCACGTTGCCGTTGTCGAACGTGCCGCAAAACCCGGTCCCGGCGTCACACGGCACAGTGGTCAAGCCAAAGTACGCCGCGTTGGGTGGGCTGGTCGCGCGCGTGCCGCCATCTTTGCCCGTCATCTGTGCGGCTTTCCACACGATGCCGCCTTGCGGTGGGGGCTTGGTGTCGGCGACGGTCCAGTTGCCGAGGCCCTTGTCGAAACTGTCTGAGAAGTGCAGGCCGCCGCAGCACTTGGCCCCGCCAGACGGCTCGTGGCCGCACACGCCGCCGTCGCAGCTGTCGGCGGTGCACGGGTCTTTGTCGTCGCAGTCGGCCGGTTTGGTGCAACCGCCCGCAGGGCCCCAGTTCAGGCCAGGCGCGCCGTCCTGGCCTTTGGCGCCGATGATGGTGCCGCCCACGCCGACAGCAAATGTGTTTGCCGCGCCCTTGCCGCCGGCGACGCCGTTGAGCGTTGGGAACTTGCCCTGGGTGGCGACTTTCCAGCCCAGGCCATCGTTGACGATGACGCTGCCGTTGGTGCCGGCGACCGCGACGCGGGTGGTGCCGTCGGTCCACACGCCGTGCAGGCTGGTGTTGGGCGCCGCTGGCACCAGGATTTGGGTCCAAATTCCTTTGGTCAGCGGCGGATACTGCACGTCCGGTGGCGGCACATCGGCGGGCGCGGCGGTGTCTACCGGTTCTGCAACGTCGGCAGTCGCGCCCGCTGCGTCCACGGCTGCCGTCTCGGCAACCGCATCGACAGCGCCGGCGGCCGACTCCCCGCACGCCGCGGCGGTCAGCCACAGCGCAGATGCAGCCCACAGACCAAGGTGCTTCATGGCAGTTGATCCGCGACGGCAAAGACGCCGCCTTTGAGGCCGACCGCCAGCGCGCCCTTGGCGGTGGCGGCGATGCCGCGCAACACGTTGGCAGCCTTGGACTCGACCTTGACGAAGGTGCCACCGGGCTTGCCGACGACCAGGGTGCCGGCCCAGCCGACCGCGACCAGGGTACCATCGGCTTTGCGCAGCGCGCCATAAAGCGGCAGGCCCGGGGCTTCAAACACCTTGGCCCACTTGCCGGCCTGACGCAGCCACAGCACGCCGCCGTCGCCCATCGCGAGGGCTTCGCCTTCGCCCCACGCGACGACGCGGTGCAGGTCTGCCGTTTCGGCAATCGGCTCCTTCTTCCAGGTGCCGCCCTCGCGCAACAGCACCGTACCCACAGCGCCGACCGCAAACGCCTTGCCGCCGGCGGCCGCCACGCTGGCCAGCGGCAGTTGCGAACCCGTTGGCTCTGGCACCCAGCCCGCAGCGCCGCGCGCCCACGCTTTGCCGTCGTTGCCGACCGCCAGCAAGGTGCCCGCCGCGTCGGCGATGCCGCGCACATCGGCGGGCGAAGCCAGGGTCTCGACGGCCCAACCGCTGGTGCCGTGCTTGGCGACCAGGCCGGCCGCGCCGGCGATCCACAAATCGCTGCCGGTGACTGCGCAGTCGAAGACGTCGCTGCCGGTGATGGGCGCAGCCAGGTCGTAGAACGGCGCAGCGACCTCGGCGGCCTTGACGACCGTGCCCGCCGTGCCGCACGCGACCACCGACCCATCGGCCAATGCGACAATCTGCCGCAGGTCCGCGGCGGTTTCTGCCCGAAAGTCCTGCCACTTGCCGGTCGCCGCGTCAAAGCGGACCCCCGCGCCTTCCGCGCCGACCGCAAAAGCGTCGGTGCCCGCAGATTTGGTGCTCGGCCCCCACATCGCCGCGAAGTTCTTGAGCTTGTTGTAGGTGCCCGCGATCTGGTCCATCTGCCACTTCTTGCCCGAGAGGTGCAGAAGGGCACCCTTGCTGCCGATCGCCCAAGCCTCGTTGTCGGCGCTGGCCCACACCGCGTGCAGGTCGCGGTTTTCCGGATCGTTGGCGAGCGTCACTTCCCAGGTGCCGGCGTTGGTGCCCGCGAGGTAGCTGGCGTCGCCAACCGCAAAGAACTTGCCAGTTGGCGAGGTGGCCGCGCCGCGCAGGTGCTTGTTGGCCTTGGGCAGGGACGTCACCGACCAGGTGCCGCCAGACAGCTTGACCGCCTGGCCTTGCTCGCCGACTGCCCAGACCTGGCCAATGCCAGCCGCAGCGACGCCGTACAGGTTGAACGAAGCCTTGCTGCTTTGCAGCTTCCAGCCGGTCTGGTCGCGCAGGTAGATGGTGCCAGTGTCGCCGACGGCGTACACCACGCCACCGGCTGCTGCCACCGCGCGCAGGGTCAGCTTGGTGTCGGCCGGCGAGTCCTCGACCAGCGAAACGCCGTTCCAGTGCAGGGCGATGCCGTCCTGGCCAACCAGCCACACGTCTTTGGCGCCGGTGCCGCCGACTGCATACAGGTCTTTTTCGGTGCCGGACTTGCGCGCGACCAGGACTTTGCCATTCCAGTGCAAAAGCGCGCCTTTGTTGCCAACGATCCACACGTCGTCGCCGCCCGCGCCCCACACACCGTGCAAATCGTCACCGTACTGCAGCGAGCGGGCGGTCAAAATGGCCTTGGTCAGCGGTGCATCGGCGCCGGCGTCGCTCGCCACCGTGCCGTCGCTCGCCACCGTGCCGTCGCCCGCGCTGGCGTCCTTGGCGTCCGTCGACTGGACGTCGAGCTTGGCGCCAGCATCGCTGCCAGCGGTGTCCGCGCCGGTCGCCGTGTCCGCCGCGCCACCGGAGCCTGAATCGCACGCAGCCACAGCGATCGCGACGGCGGCGCTCCATAAGGGCCTGTAAAAGAACAAGTCAATCGACACGTGCGCGGAGCGGAGCGGCGAGTCGACTTGCAAAGTCGCGAGCTTGCGACCCACCGAGCAAGCAGTGGGCCAACGTAGAAAATCGAGTAGATTTTTTACGGGCCCTAAAACGAGTCGTTGCAAGACCATGAGTTTCCGTTGGCCGACGCGGTGCGGTTGCGGCCGGAGCGCGACCTACTGCCGCACGAACATGAACGTATGCAGCGACCACGACCGCCACGACAAGGTGTTGAGGTCCTTGTTGTCGTAGTGGTCGATGTCAAAGCCCTCTTTGTAGCCGCGAATAATAGTCAAGCGCAGCGGCTTGCCCTTGGGAATGCCAGGGGTGCCCTGGATCGTCGGAAAATCAGGCAGTTCGACTTCGCTCAGCGAACCCTTGGTCATGATGTTCCACACCGGGGTGTCGGGGCCCATGCCGGGGATGCCGATGGTCACGTAGTTGAAGTGCGGCTCGACCGTCTGCGGGTCCACCGTCCACTTCAAGGTGTTGCCGACCAGGACCTGCCCCTCTTTGGGCGTGGTCGCGAGCGGCGCGTACAGGATCGGTCCAAGCACCAGTTCTTGCTCGCCCAACGCGAACACATCACCCTTGCTGGTGGCCCACACGGCGTTGAGCGTCTTGTCGACCGCGGGCGTCTGGGCTTGCGCCCACTTCTTGCCGTCAAAGTGCAGCAGCGTGCCCTTGTTGCCGCTCGCCCACACGTCATCCGGACCGGTGCCCCACACGCTGTACAACGTGTTGAGCGTCGGGCTCTGCATCGCCTTCCAGGTCGCACCGTCATAGCGCAGGATCTGGCCTTTTTCGCCGACGGCAAACACCAGTTTGTCGCTGGCCGCCCACACCGACCGCAAGGCGATCGAGGTGCCGCTTACCTGCGCTTTCCACACGTTGCCGTCCCAGAAAGCCAGCGAGCCGTACATGCCGACCGCCCACACATGGCTGGCGTCGCTGCCGTGGATGCCCAGGAAATTGCCGCCCGGCGAGGGGTTGTACTTGGTGACGCCGACCTTGCCATTGACTTCGGCGACGCGGTAGATGCCCTGCGCCGATGCGATCCAGGCGTCGTACCCGCCGGGCGCAGACGCCAGCGGTGCGCCAAACACGCCATTGTAGTTGGCGATGCCGGACAGCGCGGGCAGGTCTTTCCAGCCGGTGCCATTGAAGGTGCCGGCCACGCCGTTCCAGCCGACCGCCCACACGTGGTTGGCGTCGGCGCCGTGCACGGCCTTCAGATCGGCTTTGCCGTCGCCCAGTGCCTTTTGGACCGTCCAGCCGCCACCATTCCAGTGCACGAGCGTGCCTTGCGCGCCCACGGCGTACAGGTTGTTGGCGCTGGTGCCCCACAAGCCATGGATGTTCTTGGGTACGCCGGTCGGCAGCACCTCAAAGTCGTTGGTGCCGAGCTTGCGCAGCATGGCGTCGTTTCCAAAGTCTTTGAGATCATTCTTGACGGTAATGGAGACCGGCACCTGGACGTTCTCGCCGGTCGCGATGTTCTGATCGATTTGCACGTTCAGCGCGATGATCGACAGCCGCGCGTCGTGGATGTCGCCGGCAAGGGCCGATGGCAGCCGCTCGAGCTCGAGCTTGTCGGCATCGGTTTCTTCGTACGGTGCCAGGTTCTTCTGGTCCAAACCGGGAATGCGAATCACCCCGTCGCCGCCAAACACCAGGTGCGCCCAGCCGGCGGTGACGATGAACGACTGCACATTGGGCTTGGGCGCCAGCGGCCACTTTTGCGGCACGTCCAGGCGGACATTGGCCTTGGCGGTCAGCGGCACCGTCAACTGCACGTCCACGTTTTCATACTTCTCTTTCGGTACCACCATCAGGTGGCGCTTGACGCCCATCACGGTCGGCGTGAACTTCTGCATCGAGTTGGCGTCGGTGGCGACCAGCACGGCCCCTTGGACCTTGTAGCCGCCAAAACACACGATCGCCATTTCGCCATAAGCCGTTGTGATCTTGTACTTGTAGCCGTTCTTGGCGCTGGCCTCGAAGCCGTTGCCCTCTGGCGGCCAGTTGTCGCGACTCAGGATCGTCTGCTTGCTGTGGTAGCACACCGAGGTCACTTCGCCCGCTGCGGGGGCGCAGACCGCCTTTTCGCCATAGGCGTAGCACTTGAAGGTGCCGCCGCAGCTGTCGGCGCACGACTTGACGCAGCGCTTGCCGTTGCCGCTGCCGAGGTCGACGCACTGCATGCCGCCGCCACAGCTGCTGTCGTCAAAGCAGGTCTGACACTGGCCGCCCGGCGCCTGGCCCTTGTTGAGCGCGTCGTTGCAAGAGCCCACCGGCACGAACACGTACTTGTCCAAGCCGATGACCTTGCCCGAAACGCTCGGCACCGGCGGCGGTGGCGGCGGGTTGCCTGGGCTCGGCGGCGGAATCGGGGTCATCAACAGCGTGACGTTGGTCGCGTCAAACAGCACCACGCTCGCCGACTCGTAGCCAGTCTTGCTCGCCGAGACCATCTGCTTGCCGTACACATCGTCGCCCGAGAACGTAATCTGGCCGGCCGCGTTGGTGTAGCCCTGGTAGGGCGTCGCCGGGCTGGTCCACAGCATGGTAAAGGCGTCGGCCACCGGGTCGCCGCTGTCGGCATCGAGCACGGTGACGTTGAGCGCTCCGTCGATGTCTGCGCCCCAGGTGCCACCGTAGGCATTGGCCGGGTTGAAGTAGGTAAAGCCGTTCTTGAGGGTCGACTTCTGGCCGTTGAGCGCCACTTCGACGTCGACCGCGCCGACCTTGCCCGGCGGCGTCTTGCAGGTGACGTGGCCGCTGTCGATAAAGACGAAGTGGGTCGCGAGGTTGCCGCCAAAGCGTACTTCCATGCTGGGGCCAAAGCCGTTGCCGTGCACATGGACGTAGGTGCCGCCGGCCTGGGCGCCGGTGTTGGGATAGGGCACGAAAAGCTTAAGGTCCTTGCCCGTGTACGCGTAACCGCCTTTGATCACAGCGAGATCGCTGCCGGTCGCCACGACCACGTCGACATAGCCGGGGCTGCCGGGCGGCGTGATGGCTTGAATCTCCGTGTCGCTCACCACCACCACGTTCGACGCCGGCAAGGCGCCGATCTTGACGGTGACGCTGCCCTTGGAGAATCCGGTGCCCTTGAGCACGACCTTGGTGTTGCCGTCGGGCGGACCCGAGGAGGGCGCGATGCTCGAAAGCGACAAGGCGTCGGAGTAGGTGTAGCCGCCTTTGAGGGTGTCGCTGCCCTTGCTGGTCAGCAAGGTCAGATCGACCGAACCCGCCGCCGTGCCTTTGGGGACCACGGCCATCACCACGTGGTCCTTGGCGACAACCGACGCGATCTTGGCGCTTTTGTTGCCGATGAGCAGCGTGGTGTCGCTGGTCGACACCAGGCCAGTGGCGACAATCGCGATGGTGTTGCCGCCGCCGACCGGGCCCGACTTGGGCGAGACCGTCAAGATCTTGGCGCCAGCCTGGCCCTGGTCGTCGGTATAGACATAAGCGGACGCCAAGACCGCCGTGCCGTATTTGCCCTGCGCGGACACATCGACGACGCCCTTGCCGGGCGGCGTCACCACTTTGATCCAGCCCTTGCCGACCTCGGCTACTGCGCCCTGGGCGGCGCCAAAGCGGATCTCGGTGTCTTTGCCGAGGCCGATACCGGTTACAGTCGCGGTGGTGCCGCCGGCCGAGGGTCCGGCGCCAGGGGCCACGCCCGTCAACACAGGCGGCGCAGTGTAGAAGTAGCCGTTCTTGAGCAACCCGGCGCCGCGCTGGTTGATGACATGCACAGGCGCCGCGCCAAAGGTGCCGGGCGGCGTGGTGCAAATGACCTGGTCGTCGCTGACCACCTGCACGCCGATCGCGGGCTTGCCGCCAATCAGCACCTGGGTGTTGCCGGAAAAACCGGTGCCGGTAATGGCGATTGGGGTGCCGCCGGCGACCGGGCCCTCTTTGGGTTCACACTTGGTGACGACCAGATCGTTGAAGTACAGCAGGGCATCGGGCAATTCGGCAGAAATCGGCGGGTCGCCCGGGATGACTACGGTCACATCGACCAGACCTGCTTCGTGCGGCGGGGTCTGCACCGACCGGGTCTTGGCGTCGACAACGAAGATGTTCTCGGCCGGC
>CAXRHS010000297.1:0-2242 GCA_964230235.1 Myxococcota bacterium | reverse complement strand
TCGCCGCAGTCCGGCGCCGCGCCAATCCCGGCGCCATCGAGCACCAAAATGCAGGCCTTGTCGAACTGGCGCATGATCGCGTTCCGTCAGGCGATTTCGCCGGCTTTGGCCTTGGCGATCCACTTGTGCAACTCGCGTTCGACAATCTCGACCGCGCGTCCTTGAAACGGCCGCAGCAAGAACGGGATGTCCACGTCGACCACCAGACTGGCGGCCGCCACCGAAACTTTTCCCTTGATCGTCAGACCCTTGGCCGAAAACTGCAGATCCGCGTTGTGGTCGTCGCGCCAGGTAATCCGCGGTTCATAGCGGGCAAACCGCTCGCAGTAGTGGGCGCAGGCCGCGCGGGCGGTGCGCTGCGCCAACTCGGGCGACAGGTCGTGGGCGATGGCGTGGCGCATGGGCGACTCAGCGGTGCGGGCCGAAAGGGTGCTGCAGCCGAGGGGGTACGGCGCAGTGAGCCCGCAAAGCTAGCAGAGCGCGCAGGATGCGCAAGCTGCCGCGGTTCTCAGCGCTCGACAATGAGCCGATCGCCGCGCACGACAGGCTGCGGCGCCGCGTGCCGCGCACTTGTGGCAGGTTGAGCGCACGGAGGATGAAAGTGAACAATCGCCTGGAGAATTCTGGTCGTTACGGACAGCTGTTGCCGGTTCCCGGTGTGCCGCGGTCGCGGGCCCCGCAGCGCGGCGTGGCGCTGGCGGGGTCGAATTTCCACAGCGTCTTGGTCCCTTCGGCAACGCCGGTGACCGGCACGCACATATTGGGCAACTTGCAGTCGCTGGCCACTTTGCACGGCGGCGGATCGACGGCGTAGCTCGACAGCCCAAGCCAGGTCCCGTAGCCACATTGGGGCGTCGCCGGTACCCAGCAGTCGGGCATGTCGTTGCTGGTCACGTCAAAGCAGCCCGGCTTGAGCATCGCGGCCTGGCCGACGGTCCACGGCAACTTGCCGAAGTTGATTTCGTCCACCAGCGTACCTTGTGGATTGATCAACTGCAGCTTGATGTCCAAAGTCAGATTCTGCAACTGGAACTGGCCCGACGTGGGGTTGTCGCCCCAGGCGTAGAACGGCTTTTGGCCGTTGTTGACCGCGACATCGCCCAGCGCCATCACCAACGCGTACTGTTTGGGCGCAATCGACAAAGCGCCGCCGCCTGCTGGAGCCGCGACCTTGTGGACCAGGGTATTGACCTTGAACTGCCACCCGACCAGGTCGATGGCTTCGCCCGACGGGTTGTAGACTTCAAACCACTCGCCTTTGCTGTCGACCACCGCGTCCGGGTCGGGCATCACTTCTGTCAGCAGCAGCGTGCCCTTGGCCGCCGGTGGTGCCTCTTTCTTGCAAGTAGCCGAGCAGCCATCGCCGTCGCTGACGTTGCCGTCGTCGCACTCTTCGGCCAGCGCCGCTTGAATCTGGCCGTCGCCGCACTTGGGCGCTGGCTTGCACTTGCCCGACAGGCAGATGAGGTCCTTGCCGCACGAACTGTTGTCTGGCTTGCCGCTGCACGGGTTGACACACGGCGGGTTGGCCTGGCCAGGGCTGCCCCAGTCGCCGTCGCCGTAAGGGTCCTGCGCCTCGCACCAGTTCTTGTAGTCGTCGTTCTTGGTGGGGTCGTAGGCACCCAGGTCCAATTGCATCGACTTGCCCTCGACGATCGGAAAGCCGGTGGTCGGCCCACAGTTGGGCGGCGGGTTGGGCAGCGTGCACACAAATCCCTTGGGCGAGAACGTGACCTGGTCGATGACCTTGCCGTTCCACTCCAGCACCACGTCGCCCTGGCTGACGTTGGGCAGACTGAACGGCGACGGCGGCTGCTGGAACCACCCGATCTGCACCGGCGCGCCGCCGTTTTGGGTCTTGTCCGCGCTGCCGCCGACCACGAAGTAGCTGCCAGCCGGGATGAAAAGCGGCTTGGCGCTTTTGAGGGTGAACTTCTTGTTGCCGCCCTGATCGCGCAGGATCCAGCCGTTGATGTCGACGGTCAGTTCGCCCGGGTTGTAGAACTCGATCCACTCGCCCGGTTCGTCGCTGACGGCTTTGGGGTTGACCATGATTTCGGTGACGATGACCTGGCCCGGCGCGAAGGTCTCTTTTTGGCAGTTGATCGAGCAGCCGTCGCCGCCGTCCTTGTTGCCGTCGTCGCACAGCTCGGCAGCTTCCGTGTTGCCGTTGCCGCAGGTCGGCGAATCGCACGCGTCGCCAAACCCGTCGCTGTCGGCGTCGGCCTGGTTCAGGTTGCCG
>CAXRHS010000296.1:0-2000 GCA_964230235.1 Myxococcota bacterium | reverse complement strand
CGGACGTAAACTCCGTCAGCCAACCGCCCCCCATGCGCTATACAGCATCAAAGGCGATGTATTGACCTGGCTGGCCGACCGGGACGCCGCCGGTGACGACGGCTTCGCGGCGGCGAGCGGCACCGACCTCAAAGACCCTGCGCCGAGTCCAGTGCGACGCGCGGGCCATCCATCGCCGGAGCCGGTCGGATGCGATGGAACCGGTCTGGAAGCGCTGGAAGTCGGACCCCAAGCTCGCAACCACCGCAATTGGGGTGAAGCGTGGGTATTGCGCCCGGCGGCGCAGTGGCGGATTCGTGGCTGTGCCTGGACTTAGGTCATCACGTAGGGCGCATTTGCACGTGGCAACCGTGGGCGGCGTGTTCAGTAATGCCGCTCCAGCACGTACCACCCAAAGGCGCGCAGCATCACTTTGGGCAGCGAGTCCTCGACCAGCGGGTCCAGCGCCTGCCAGGCGCTCTCGACCAGCTCGCGGGCCTCCGTCGCGCACGCTTCGATAGCGCCGCATGCCTCGAGCTTGGCAATCACCGCCTCGATCTGCCCGCGGTCATCGGATTTGGCCTGGACGCACTGCCACAACCACGCTCGGTCGTCGCGCGCGAGCCGCGCCATCGCCTTGGCCACGGGCAGCGTTACCTTGCCGTGGGCGATGTCCTCGCCGCGCGACTTGAGGTCGCCTTTGAAGCCGCGCAGGTTCAGCACATCGTCCACGATTTGGAAAGCCAGCCCCACCGACTCAAAAAACCGCCCGATGCCGTCGATTTGCGCCTCACTGCCACCCCCGACCACCGCGCCCATCCGCGACAGGCTCGCCGCTGGCACGGCAGTCTTGAGCCGATGGATGGCCAGCACCCGGTCCTCTAGCCACGAACCGCCGCCTTGCTCCACCGCCCGCGGCATCTCGGCGTCGACGCCGTCGAGGTCCAGCGCTTGTCCGGCGTGGCCTGCGCGCAGGCTCTCGAAATACAGGTCGTACAGCCGCAGCTTGTTGGCCGCCGACATCTGCCGACCGACCAGCAGCTTTTGGCCCATGAAGTAGCAGGCCGTGCCGGCATTGATGGCGAGAGCTTCGCCGTAGACCAGATGCGCGGTCGGCCCGCCGCGGCGGATGGTTGACTTGTCCTGCACGTCATCGACGATGAGCGAGCCGACGTGCATCAGTTCCGGCATCGCCAGCCACTGCACGTATTGCCGCGAGTCGCCGCCGACGATGTCGCAGCAAGCCAGCGCCGCGTAGCTGCGCCACGACTTGCCGCCGCGGTCGACAATCTCGCGCACGGGCTTGATCATGGTCCGGGTGAACTGCGGCACATCCACGCCCTGCATGTACTGCGGCCGCTCAGGGCTGGCGACCAGATCCCGTACCTGCTCCCAGTTCGGGTTGTGCGGCGCGAGTTTGTCTACGCTTTTGCGTACTTGACGGCCGACCGCCGAAAAGAAGCCGTCGAGGTCGGCGATGGTGTTCTGGCCGCTGTGCTCCAGGTATCCCAGGCCGGCAACCGCCTGACCGCCGATGCTGCCCTCCGCGCGGACTCTCCCCTCCCAGAACGCGGGCTTGCTGATGACGGTGATGAACTCCTGGTCCTCGAACGATGCCGTCGCCACCACGTCGATGCCAGCTTCGGGCACGGCGATGCGCCAGCGCGTCGGGTAGTCGGCAAACGTGCGCGTGCTGGTCCAGACCGTGTCGCCTTGCAACGTGAAGGTGTTCCACGCCTGTCGGCTGCCGTCTGGCGCGACCAGCAGCGCCAGCTGGCCGACGCTCTCGCCCGTGTGCTCGTCGACCATGCGGTACGCCGACAGTTCGCGACCGTCCGCCAGCTGCAGCCCGAGCCAGTTCCAACCAATCTCCTGGCCCTTGCGGCGCTCATCGGCCTCGGTCGTCTTACCCTGGTGCAGCCCGAACTCGTGGTCGTACCAGCCCAGACCGGCCGTGACGTCCTCCGAACCGCCCGGCAAAAGCACCGTACCGGTCACTTCGCAGCGCGGGATGAAGTAGT
>CAXRHS010000295.1:0-2916 GCA_964230235.1 Myxococcota bacterium | reverse complement strand
CCAGCGCTGCCAGCCCGGCGCTGGTGAGATCAAAGGTCACAGTGGCATTGGTAGCAAACGGCGAGATGGTGACCGGGTTGCTGACCACGACGCGCGAAGGGCCAGCGGCGAGACAGCGAACATTATTGATGCTTACCAACGGGTTCTGGTCGACCAGCGTCAGCACCACGGTCGGTGCCTTGGCCGGATTGGCCACGATCTGGCGCACAGTCATCGAGACGGTCACGGCCGGCCAGTCTGGTGCTGGCGTAGGCAGTTGGCTGAACGTCAGTTGCAGGGTCGGAAACTGGAACGCCGCGCCGTTGGAACCCTCGGCGTAGGTCAACGTCGTGATCTTGCTTGCGCTGGTCACGGTGAACGCCGTGATCGAATTGAACGCCGGCGCGGTAAAGTTGCTGCCGACGACCATCGGCAAACCGGTAATACACTTTTGGGCACCCACCGGTGGCACCGGCGGCACCAACTCTTCGCTGGTCTTGGGTAGGGCGCTGTTGGCGCATTTGTAGTTCAAGAAGGTGCCGCTGATGATCTCGCGCGCGGCGATCCACCGCGAACGCTGATCGGCCGCGGTCCCGCAGGTTGGCGCAGAATTGTCGTACAACCGGTGCTGCATCGACGCCGAACCGTCGACGACCAGCAGCACTTCGGGCAGTGCCACCGTTGCCGCCTGAACGGTATCGGCGCCGAAGAGGGCGGCAGACAAAGCCGCGGCCACGGTCAGGGTCGCCCGCACCCAATCGGGCGGGGCCATCAAAGCGTTGGATCGCGCGGGGGTCATCGCGGTCCTCCAGGCAAAGAGGGTCTTAATGCGCACACGGCACCGGCCCTACCGTCATGGACGACTGCAGTTGGCTCTGGCCCGACGCCAGCGCCTCCTGCAGGTTCTTGGGCGACACCGCGCCGAGCTTGGCCGTGGTGACCATCTGGTAGGTGCGAAAGCAAAACCGGCCGGCGTCATAGCCGGGAATCGACGCCGCGGCATCGCTGCCCTGCACCGCCGTGTCAAAGGTCACCCCGCCCACCGCCGCCAGTTCGGACCCGAACGACCCGTCCTTGGCGGCCAGGTTGAGCACGCTGTCGCCGACGTCGGTCAGCGTCAGGGTCTTGTTGGACTTGGCGTTGACGTAGTCGCCAAAGCCGGCCTGCATCTGGGTGGCCAGCGACAGCACGCTGATGGTGCCGGCTTCGCTCACCCGGTACGACGCCCGCGCGACCCGTTCGGCACCGCCCTCGCGCAAGTCCATCGCCGTGCGCAGCGCCGCCGCGCTGCCGAGCATGGCCAGCATGCCGATCATCAGCAGCGCCATGATGAGCACCATGCCGGGCTTGGCATGTGCGGTGGGCTGGCGTTTAGCAGTCGGCGTGACCATCAAAAGCTCAACTCCTAAAGGTTGCGGGACACCAGGGTCGGAAAAGTGACCCGCGATGCCACCGATATGACCGGGTGGCTGCCGTCGTTTTCGTCGGGCAAAAGCCAGGTCTGCAGCGGCTGCCAGAGGACCTCGCGCGGCCGGTGCACCAGTTGCTTGCGGGGCCAGGTGGTGCGCACGCTCAGCTTGACGGTCATGAAGCGCAAAGCCTCTGGCATCGCGCTTGCGGCCTGATTGCCCAGCGGACCGCCGCCGCCGGGCAAGTACACCTCGTCGGCCAGCCGCTTGGGGTCGAGCTTGACCGCCGCTTGGGTACGATCGGCGTCGAAGATCATGTCAAAAATCTGTAAATCGACGGCGTTTTCGACCAGCACCAGCTGATTTCGGATGGTGGTGCCGTCAATCTGCATCCGTTCGCGCACCAGCAGACTCTGCAAGGCCTTGCCGGCCTTGTCGGTGGGCGCACCGGGCCGCAGATCGCCGACGATGCGGTAGCGGACGTAGTTCTGCACATCGACGTTGTAGTTGATGCCCAACCCCGTGTAGCCGCAGTTGTTGCCGGTCGCGACCCGCGGGATCGTGCCCGAGACGGTGATGGTTCGCGAACCCTGGTTGCCGGCCAAGATGGGAAAGAACATCTGCTGACCATCGGCGCCGCTGATGCGCACAAAGCGATCGGTCGCGAACACCTCGTCCCAGGCGGCCTGGGTGGCCGGCAGGTTGCCGTCGTCGTAAAGCGTCACGACCGAGCCTTCCATCGCAGAAGTGCGAAAGCGCGTCTTGATGTCCAAGCTGCCAAACAGGGTGAGCGATGTGGGAACCACGTTTGGATTCAACGCGCTGGCAGCAACGTAGCCATTGGTGGTGTCCGCTGTCAGCACGCGAATCTGGGTTGCCGGCTTGACGCACACAGTCGGATCGACGGTGCTGTTGGGCGTGGTGTTTGAGCCAAGCGACGTCAAGTCGGTGCGCAGGTGATCCAGCCCAAAGCGGGCTTCGCGGTTGAGCACAATGAGCTCGTTCTGCTCTTGCATCTGCTCGTTTTGGCGAACGAACAGCGTGGTGATGGCCATGAACATGATGGTCGCCAACGCCATCGACATCAACAGTTCAACCAGGTTGAACCCTGGCCGGCGAGCTGCCCACTGCAATGGCTTACTGGGCGTAAACATTGCGCATCACCAAAGCAGGCAGGGTCACCGAGCCGACGAAGCCGACGTCACCGGGATTGGTAATCATCGAAATCGGGCACTGCTTGTAGGCGTCAATCGGCGCACCGGCGCGCGCCCAACTGACGCGGACTTCGGCGCGGATGACATCCGCAGAGACCCAAGTCAGCCGGTAGTGGACGCAATAGCGCTGGCCGCGGTCGTTCGGCATCTCCAGCAGTGCGCCCTGATCGTAGGCCTGATCCGCGCCCAACTGGCCAACGCGGCGGTCGCTCGACAGCGGCGCCCCGGGCCCGTTGAGCCAATTCGTGCCACTGCCCGGGGTCGCGGGGGTGCTGATTTTGTTGAGGTAGCGCGACAGCGCCCACGGGGTCGCG
>CAXRHS010000294.1:0-3285 GCA_964230235.1 Myxococcota bacterium | reverse complement strand
GACGGCGACGAGGCCGCGTTTTCGCTCGCGTGTCCCACTGCCGCGGCGATGGTCGCCAGCCACCCGGCGCCGTTTGCGTGGGCGGCGGCCGCGTGGCCGAGCGATGCGTATCCACCCCACTGGCAGGTCAAAGACCGCGTGCAGGCTGCGCGTGGCGCCGACTGGCACTGGTCCGAGTTGCGGTCGCTGCGGCAGGCGTGGTGGCTGCAGCTCGCCGAAAGCCAGACCGCCGAGCAGTTGGCTGCCGTACTAGGCGGCATGGCATTGCATCCACTCATCGCCCGGCCGGCCGATGGCGACGCCATCCCATGGCTGCAGTTGTGTGCGCCGTGGACGCCGGCGCAGGTGCGCGCGGTGACCGAAGGGCTGGCCCGCTTGCCAGACACCGGCGGCGAGCACCGCGATCTGCAGCGTCAGCGCTGGGCCCACTGGTTGGCGCCGACGCCGCAGCCGCAGTGGCAGGCGTCGGCCGAGGTCCACGCAGCGCTGGTCGGGTGCCACGCGGGGCTCGTCTTGCAATGGGCGTGGGTCCACGACGGCATGGCCGTCGGACCCGCGATCGTGCGCAGCGCGCACCTTGCCGCCGCGCTGGTGCGGATCCTGGCGACGCCAAGCCCCGGCAGGCAACCCGCGCGCGACGCACTTATCGCCGTCTCCCACCTGGCACGGGCAATGGCCCCCGCCGGCCCGCCCTGATCGGCCACCACAAAAGCGGCGCGATCGCCGCCAACCACGCCAACTGGCGCGGCCGCCGGGTGGGAGGCGGCGCAATGTGCGCGAACGCCGCGCAAGCGCCCGTGCGATCGTCGGCGGCGAGTTCGGTGCGCCGACCCAGCCCGGCGAACATCACGGTGGTGCGGTCGATGGTGTGCGCCAGGCCAAGCGCGTGCCCGAACTCGTGCACCAGCAACGCCACCGGGTCCACCCCAGCCGCCCGCCACCAGCGGGGGTTGATCGCAATGGCGGCTTGCCAGGCGCGCCCACTGTCTGGATCGGCGCGCACGGTGGTGTAGGCGGCCTCGTCGGCGCCGTACGGCCACAGCCCGCTGTGAACGCGAACCACAATGTCCGCTGCTTGACCGACGGACGCCTCGCGCAGGTGCAGCGCGCGACAACCCGCCGCCTGCCACGCCTGCGCCGCCCGGCTTACTGTTGGGCGATCGACGGCCGGCCCCACCGCGGCCCACGCCAGTTCTCCGCGCGGCCAGCGCAACACTGCGCCGTGGTCGCTGTACGCCCGCTCGAACGCGGTCGCCGGCGTCGCCGCCAGCCCGAGCACCAGGGCCACGACAACGCCGCGTACGGTCATGCCGCCGCTACCCAGGATCGCTCGGCGCGACCGTCACGACGGCGGAACAGTGCACCGCCGGCAAGATGAAAGCGCGCGGCCCACCAGGCAAGCAAACCAGGCCCGGGGCCCGTGCTGAGGACGCCGGAATGCTGGTTCGGTGCGGTCACTACTGGGCGCCCTCGACTTTGTCGGCATCGGCCTCGCCAATGCCCGCCGCGCCAGAGTCCGCCAGCAACTGGTCCAGCTCAGGGTCCGGGTCTTTGCCGCTTGTGGTTGCGACCGTCTCGGGCACGGACTCTTCGGCAAACGTAAAGCAGGTCTTGGTGTCGCCTTCTTTGGCGTTGTTGGGGTCGTCTGGCGTGCTGCTGTACGCCGTGCGGTTGCCGTCAGGGCCCCAGCACTCGTGAGCAACCGCAAGCTTTTCCGTCTTTTGCGTCGATACGGCGGCGTAGATGGCATCGGCCCGGCCGCCGGTGCCGATTTTCCACAGCACGCGCATCGCAAACAGTTCAAGGCCCGGCTGTTTGGTATCGATATCGGCCACGTAGATCTGGCGCAACCGCCCGCCTGCACCCGGCCGGTAGATCGCATCGGCGGCATAGTTCGCTGGCAGCGACTGCGGGTCGGCCGCGTCCTTGACGTTGACGTAGGCGACGCGGCGGCCCTTTGCATCGCTTTTGTGGTTGGCGAACCAAACGTGCATCGATCCGGTCTTGCCGGGCGCGCCAAACAGCGCGGTGGCATGGGTCAGGCTGACGTGCAGGCGACCGCCGCCCACGCGCGGTGCCTTCTTGATGAACACGCCGGTCAACAGCGCCTTGGCCGGGTCGTTGCCCTTTTTGCCGTACAGGACGTAGCGCAACCGGTTCTCGGCGGTGCGGATAACCCACAGCGTCAAGTCGACGCCGTTCTTGCTGCCGGTCCACTTGCCGTAGGGCAGCTTGCCGACGACCGTGGTACCGGTCTGGGTCGGTTTCTTGCCGCCGGCCACCTCTTTGATGAGGTCGACCACGCCTTTGATGTGGGTGCGCGACTTGTCGACCGCGTCGCGCGCCACTTTGAGCAAAGTGGCGGGGTCGCCGACCTTGGCTGCGCCCGAGCCCGAAGCCTCGGCCACCAGCAAGTCGTCGGTGTTGAAAACGTCATCTTCGCCGACGGTTTCGGTGGTGGCCGCCGCGCCCTTGTCGGCGGCGCAGCCCCAGCCTGCGGCGGCCAGTGTCAACGCCACGGTGGCGCCGAAAATGGTGTGGAGCAGTTTTTGCCAAATCGTCGCCATGTCTGCCTCCTGCGCCTGAGTCGGGGGCGCGTTGTCCCGCCAAACCGCACGACACACCCGCGGCGGGCGGTTTGTCAATCCTGGTTGGTGCCCGCAGCGGCGGCGAGCGTTCATGGCGCGGCGATCTGTCGCTTTGGCCCGTTGCCTGTTAGTTTTGCCGCCGCGCTCGACCCAGCCTGTCGTGGCGCGCCCGGCCATGCGCGACGCAACAAACGCCTTTGATCAACTCGCTCTGCACAGCATTCGCTGCGGCGTCTTCGCGGTCGTGCGCGCATGAGTTGGTTCCCGTCGCTGCTGACCAACGACATCGCCATCGATCTCGGCACGGCGACCACCCTCATCGCCATCAAAGGTCGCGGCATCGTCAGCCGCGAGCCGTCGGTGGTCGCCGTCCAACAAGATGCGCAGGGCCAGCGCCGAGTGCTGGCGGTGGGCAAAGACGCCAAAGAGATGATCGGCCGCACGCCGAGCGGCATCGAGGCGATCCGGCCGATGCGCGACGGCAAGATCGCCGATTTTGAGATTACCGAGGCCATGCTGCGCTATTTCGTGCAGCGCGCCCACTCGACGCGATCGCTGATGCGCCCGCGCGTCATCGTGTGCGTGCCGTGCCGAATCACCGACGTCGACAAGAAGGCGGTGCGCGACAGCGCCGAGTCGACCGGCGCGCGCGAGGTCTACCTCATCGAAGAGCCGATGGCCGCCGCGATCGGCGCCG
>CAXRHS010000293.1:0-2896 GCA_964230235.1 Myxococcota bacterium | reverse complement strand
CCTCTCGGGTTCCTTGCGCGCACGATGTTCGTCATTGTGCATGGCAACGACGTCCATCCATTCGGTGACAGTCTCAAAACCGCTGGTTGGAATACGAAAGCCTCTCGGTATTTTTGGCGCCCCCGTCACTTCATCCCACGGCTGAGTAGCTAGCAGCGAAACCACCGCGCAGAATCCAGGCGTCGCACGGCTGGCCACGTTGCCGATGGCGAGGCGGTCGGTGATGAAGGAGTAGTCGTGCTCAGACATTGGCTACCCGATTCATCAGATATTTCTTCAGCAGTTCCGCCGTCTTGCGTCCAATCGCTGTTGTAGCTTCGCGCGATTCGACGACCTCGCCCTTGCCCTCGCGATAGACGTCTTCGACCATCGCCGCGATGACTTTCGGCGCCGCAGACATGTCGTCAGCAGGGACGCGCTGCAGGACGTGCTCAAGCCGCATCGGTGTGACCCACTCGTCCGCGATGGCCGACGCTGCGGTCCAGCCGGTCTTGCTGGCATGGACGTGCAGCGGCCCCGTCAAGTCGGCGACGCTCAGGGTCACCTGTCCATTGGCATCGGTCGTGCCTTGCAGGGCGGTTTTGGGGTCGTCGCCGATCACCACTTTGGCGTCGGCCACCGGACCGAGCTTGCCCAGCTTGACCACGGTCACATTGAGCGCGCCATCGATCGGTTCGCCCCACGAGCCGTTCTCGACCGAGATGGGATCGAAGTAGACCAGCGCGTGCGGCAGCGACAGCAAGGCACCGGTGTCGATCTGGGCGACCAGGGTCGCGGAACCAGGCTTGTGGGCCGGCGTGCGCAGCTGAATCGCGCCATTGTGTAGGATTTTCCAATCCTTGACCACTGAACTGTCCAGTGACAGGCCAACCACCCGATCCAGGCCGGTGCCGACCACCGTGACCAGCGCACCGCCCGACTGCGCACAACGCCCCGGCACCACCGCCTGCAGCGCCGGCTGGGTGGCGACGAACTGAGCGCCGCCATGCAGCGTCGCCTCCGTGCCATCGGCCAAGAGCGCCACCACGTCGGCCGGTCCCGGTGAACCAGGCGGCGCCGAAGCCGCTACCCGTTGACTGCCAGCGGTGGTGGTCTCGAGCAGCTTGACCTTGGCCGCCAGCAGCGGCCCGATCCGCAACCCGATGACCCCGCCGTGGGCCTGCGCGTGCTCGACCTCGACCTGCAAGGTCGTGCCGCCGGTCGCCAGCAGTTGCGCAGGTGCAACGGACTTGACCTTGGCCACCGCAGGCAACCACTCGAAGCCTTTGGCCTTTGTCAGCACTGCGGGACCGAAAGCGACCACGACGTCGACGGCTTGCGGCAGCGGCCCGCTTGTCGGCGCAACGGGCATCACCAGCAACGACCCGCCAAGGTTGACGAAACTGCTCGCGGCAGCGTACTGGAGGACCTTGGCAGGCTGGTCACCGATTTGCACTTTGGCGGCAGCCAGGTTGTTGGCCGTCAGCGGCCCGGCCAAAGCAATGGCCACCGCCTTGGGCGCGTTGACCGGCATGGCGGCCGGCACGACGCCGACCAACTGCGCGCCTTTGTCGGCCGCGACAAACGCGACGGCATGTTTGAGCACGGCTTCGCCGTCTGGCCCCTTGTAGGTGACCGACCACATCCCAGGCGCATAGGTTGCTGGCGCCTTGACGGTAAGCTGGCTGGCCGAACTGTTGCCGGCCACGATCGCGGCCGCCAGCGTGGTCGCACCGTCGCTAAAGGTCACCGATGCCCCGGCGGCGATGAGCCCCGTGCCGTGCAGGGTCACGGGTACGTCGCCTTCGATGGGCACCGCCACCGGCCAAACGCGCTCCAAAGTGGGCGGCGCCCGGTAGAGAAAGGCCTTTTTGAGCACCGCCTGGCCGTCGCCGTTGGCAACTGTCAAGTGCCGGTGCCCCGGCAGGCCTGCGGGCGTCATCATGGTCGCGGTCTTGTCATCGACGACCACGACTTGCAGCGCGGCGCGATCCCCAAACACGAACTGAGTGGCCGCCGAAAATCCGCTGCCCGTGACCACGACTGGCGTCCCGCCGTGTGCTGGGCCTTGCGCAGGGGCAACCGCCGCGACCGACATGCTGGCCAAAAACCGATAGGCATTCGCGAGCACGGCGTCTTTGCGGTCTTTGGAGTGGACAGCCACATCGACCAGACCCGGGGGCCGCGGCGGACTGCGCGCGACGATGGTCTGGGCGTCCACGATCTCGAATTCGACCGCCGGCGACTGCCCGAAGCGAACTTGGGTGGCGGCGTCAAAAAACTGACCGGTGATGGTCACATACTGCATGCCGCCGGTCGGCCCTTCGTCGGGCCAGACCTTGTCGATCGCGGGCAAGGGCGCCATCCAAGGTGTCTTGTTCTCCGGAACCGGGTCGGCCAGCTCGCCAAAACCGCCCGGCGCCGCTGGGTCCTTCGTCGCCGCGGCATCTGCCTTGGCGGCCACGGCCTTTGCCCCACCATCGGAGTCAGCCGTGCACGCGCACGCAGCAGCGACTAGTGCGACAACCGCCGCAGCCGCAACGAGAATCTGCAATTTCGCTTGGCGTGGTCGCAGCACAATCCGTCCTTGCGCGCCCGCCCGCACGCAACGTCGACCGCCAAGCCTAGCAGATGGCAGCCCGCGCGTCGTTGAGAATCCCTTGCGTGCGCAGCTTCGAACGCGATTCTTCGTTCACGGGACAACGCACAGCGGTCAGCGGACAGGGCCGACGGGAGCGGATAAGGGCCCGTAAAAAATCTACTCGATTTTCTACGTTGGCCCACTGCTTGCTTGGTGGGTCGCAAGCTCTCGACTTTGCAAGTCGACTCGCCGCTCCGCTCCGCGCACGTGTCGATTGACTTGTTCTTTTACAGGCCCTAACCGCCCACCGGCAAGAGGCCTGGCAGGGCCAGTGGC
>CAXRHS010000292.1:0-4976 GCA_964230235.1 Myxococcota bacterium | reverse complement strand
AAGCGTATCCGCGAAATGGCCAAGCGCGCCCTGGCCGGTCCCGACGCGCCGGAACTGTCGGCATCGCCGCTCTACCGCAACATCTCGTACTTCGCCGAGTTTGTTGGCCTGGACGAAGTCGAGCGCGAACTGCTGTGCGTTGCCATGTGCGCGGCCTCTGCGCTCGGCGTTCACGATTGCCTGCGCTACGTCACCAAGACCAGTCGCGACGCGCGCCAAGAGGTCTTGCGCCTGTGTGCCGGCCTCATCGACGCTGACGTGCAAGCGGTCGAGCGGGCGCTGCAGCCCAAGGCCGCGCTGCTGGCCACTGGCATCTTGCGCTTTGACCCCTCTGACAATTCCGAGCCGCCCCTGCGCTTGATGGGGTCTGCGGTGCGAGCGCTGTCGACACCCGCCGACTCGCCCGAGGAGTTGATGGCCCGCCTGGTCGAAGTGATGCCGGCGCCGGAGTTGACACTGGGTGACTTTGCGCACGCAGGCCGCGACGTCCGCTTGCTGACCGCCTACTTGCGCGACAGCATGGCCCAGCACGCGACGGGCGCCAATGTGCTGTTGCATGGTCCGCCGGGTACCGGCAAGACCCAGCTTGCGCGCCTGCTGGCCAAGGAATTGGGCGTGCGCTTGTTGTCGGCAGCGGTGCAGGACGACGACGACGACCCGCTGGATCGGCGCGATCGGTTGCGCAGCTTTCAGCTGTGCCAGGTCTTGCTGCAAAAGCAGACCCAGGCGCTGATTGTCTTTGACGAGATCGAAGATGCCTTTCCAGCGCGGGCCAAGGGCCTGGCTCTTTTCGGCTTCGCGGAAGACAGCGGGCCGAGCCAGCAGGACAAGGCCTTTCACAACCGCTTGTTGGAACAGAACCCGGTGCCGGCGATCTGGATTTCCAACAAGGTTGACCACTTGGATCCAGCGCTGGTGCGGCGCTTTGACCTGATTGTCGAACTGGCCGAACCGCCGCGCGCGGCGCGTCTTGAAATGCTGGAACGCGCAATGCAAGCGGACCCGGTGCCGCGGCAGTGGCTGGAGCAGGCGGCCGACGACCCGACGCTGACCCCGGCCGACGTCAAGCGGGTAGCGCGGGTGGCGCGGGCCGTGCGCACCGAGGCGGGTTCGATGACCGACGCGCTCGACTGGGCGTACGGCGGCCACAAGGACATGCGGCGGGGCGCTCGGCCAGCCTATCGACTCGACCACGGCACCTATGACCTGCAGTTCGTCAACGCCGACGTGGATCTGGTGCAACTGGTCGAGCGCCTGCGCCGCAAGCCGCGCGCGACGGTGTGCATGGCCGGTCCGCCGGGCCCGGGCAAGACCGCCTTCGCGGCCTACCTGGCGCAGTCCTTGGGTGCACCGTTCCTGCACGCGCGCTCGTCGGACTTGTTGGGTCCGTATGTCGGCCAGACCGAGCAAAACATCAGCAAGTTGTTCGCGGCCGCGCACCGCCAGCGCGCCGTGCTTTTGATCGACGAAGCCGATGGCCTTTTGCGGGACCGCGCTGGCGCCCACCGCGGCTGGGAGGTCACGATGGTCAACGAAATCCTGTGTCAGATGGAGGCGTTTGACGGCATCTTGCTGTGTGCGACCAACCTCGTCGACACCCTCGACGCGGCTTCGCTGCGGCGCTTCAACCTCAAGCTGACGTTCCGTCCGCTGCGGCCCGACCAGTTGGCGCTGGCATTTGCCAAGACGTGGGCGGCGCTCGGCGCGAGCGATGTGGCGCTCGATGCGCACACGGAACGGCGGCTGGCCAGCCTGCGCGACGTGTGCCTTGGTGACTTGCACGCCGCGCGCCGGCACCGCGAGATTGTCGGCGAGTCGACAAGCGCCGACGAACTGCTTGACGCCATTGCGGTCGAACTGGCTGCGCGCGCCGGCCGCGGCAAGTCGGTGGGCTTCCTGGCGTAAGGGCATGTCAAAAAACTGCTCAGTCGACCTCGGGAGGAGGCGGAGCGGCGAGTCGACTCGCAAAGTCGCGAGCTTGCGACCCAATTGGCAAGCAGCGGGCTAGCGTGGAAAATCGAATCGAGTTTTCACGGTCCGTAATCCACTCGACCGCTGATGGCATCGCTGGTTGGTGGCCAGCGAGCAGCATTGACCCCCATTGCCTGCCGGCCGATACTGGCCAGCCCGCCACAAGCTGGCATCGGAACCGCGCTCATGTTCACCAACCGCACCTATACGCGCCACCCAATCTCCTTGCGGGTGTGGATCAACCACAATTCCAAGTGGAACGAGCATGTGTCGGTCGACGTCTCGCGGCGCGGCGTGTTCATCCGCATGGCGGATCCGCCTTTCAAGGCCTATCAGGCGGTGCCAATCCGCGTCGAGTTGCCTAGCAAGCGCGTGCTGGACATTTTGCGCAGGTCAAGCGCGTGGTTGCGAGCCAAGGCGATGCGCCGACGGGCGCGGGCATCGGCGTCGAGTTCTTCGCCATCGGCGCAGAGGTCAAGAACGCCTGGGACGACTTCATTACCTCCATGCGCGTCCGCAAGTCCGGCGACCAGTTCAGCGAAAACAGCCAGAACTTGCGAGATATGCTGCCGCCGCCTCACGTGCGCGACATGCTCAAGAAAATGCGCGAGGCCGGCGAGATTGTCGAGGCGCCACAGCTGCAGCGACCGGTCAACCAGTTGCAACCCGTCATGGTTGAGGTCAGCCCGGCGTCGACGGACCGGCTGCGGGCCTTTGCCGACCGGGTGGCGCGCGCGCAGTCGGTGTTCCTTAAGTCCAAGCACGCTGCACACCTGGGCCAGCGGGTCCACGTGGTCCTGACCCATCCCGACACCGATGAAGAGCACATCGTATACGCGATGGTCGAGCGCGTGGTCACGGACGCCGATGACACCTATGCAGGCATCCAAGTGCGCTTCCAGGCGGTGAGCGAGAGGGAACAGCGGTCGCTGGCTGAGTACGTGGCGCGGACCTTACCGGAGCTTGGCGAACTGCCGGAACTGCCGTTTTTCGGGGCAGCGTAGGCCGCACTGGCTCGGTCGTTGCGGCAAGGTCAGGTCGGCCGAGAGGTCGCAAGCCGCGGGCCAACCAGCAATTTCCGCGATGTCAGCAGCGCAATCTTGCCATGGCGCCCTACTGACAATTCGACAGGCCGCAGGATGCTATCGCCAAGGCGGCGGGGTTGCCCAGCACCGGACCTGCGCACTGTTGCGCGCACTTGTCGCCGCCGCCGCACTTCTCGATGCACTCGCCGGCGGCCAGCAGCGCCGGAATGCAGCCCGGGTCGTTCTTGCAGTCCTCGGTTTCTTTGGGGCACTTCTGCTGGCTGCATTGCCAGGCGGCCTTGCCCTTGGCGTCGCAGTCCATCGGGCAGGTCTTGGCCGATTCGTTGGCGTCGCAGGTGCCGTCTGCGCACATTGGACCCACGGGCGCGGCACCGCAATCGACCGCGCAGGTTTGCGCCGACTCGGTCGCGTCGCATTTGCCATCGCCGCAGATTGCCCCCGGCGCCGCCTTGGCGCAAGCCTTGAAGCCACACGCGGCCAGGGCTTTGGCGTTGCTATTGAAGCTCTGGCTATCGATGCAGGTCTGAAGACACTGATCATCCATGCAATTGGCCAGACACGGGATGCCGTTGCCCAGCGTGGTCACGCAGCCGGTTTCGGCGAGACACGCCTGCAGCAAAGCTTTGCATTTGTTGCCCAAGCACGCGACAACACCTGCGAAGTCGGCGTCGCAGTCCACCGGGCACGCGACCTGGTTTTCGCCCGGCGTGCACAGGCCGTCGCCGCAGACGTCGGCCGGCGCTTCGCAGTCTTGCGAACAGGTAGCCCACGTTTCGCCCGCCTCGCAGACTGCATTGCCGCAAATGGCCGGATCGGCGCCGACGTCCGGGGTCGGCGTGGTGTCGGCTTTGGCATCCACAGGTTTGGCCGCGTCGACGTCGGCGACTGCACTGTCGGTCCCCACGGCGGCGTCGGGCGTCGAGTTCGCTTCCGCGCTGGCGTCCTTGGCCGCGCTGTCGGCTTTGCCACCGCTACCCGTGTCAACAGCGTTGCCGCCGACGGAACTGTCCATCTCACTGAATGTGAACCCGCGAGCGGCGTCGGCACCACCGGCGGGCGCAGCTGCAGGGTCGCCGCAAGCGCTCACGACCACGACGGCCGACGCCAGCAGCGCATCAAGTCGCTGCAACGGCGCGCAGAGCAGTGCGCTGGGTCGCGGGGCTGTAGCGCGCACTTGCGAACCCGGCGAAGCATGAGGGTGCGCAGCACAACGGGCAGGCTTTTTGCAGGCCACCAGCGCTACGTCGACCGCCAACAGCGCCATGCGACTCACCAAGCCAACGGTGGGCGCACGTAGAAATGCGAGGTGTTCTCTACGCGCGCCGAGCCGGGTCCGCTACATCTTCTCAAACTTGACGTCGTCGACAAACCAGCCGACGCCGTCGTTGTTGACGCCGTCCTTGCTGTCGAACGCGAACCGCACTTTGACGCTTTTGCCGCCAACGCCGTCGACCACGACGGTCACCAGGTCCCACGCCTTGGCCTTCTTGCCGTTGTCGAGCTGCAACGAGAAGGTAGGCTTGGTTGCGAAGTCGTCCGCCGATACCTCGACCGTGCGCTGGTCGTAGTTGCTGCTGGTCTCGACCCCATGGTACGACCAGAACTTGATAACCAGCTTGGCACCCGCCGGCACGGTGATGGCAGCTGACGTCGCTGTCCCCTTGACCGCGTCTGAACCAGAAGCAGACTTGAAGTCTTTGCCATTGTTGAAGTTCAGCGAGCACGCCGGCGAAATCGGCGCCGGTGGGTTGGGGGTGCCGTCGACGGCCCAGCCAAGCGTGCCGGTGGCGCCAGCGGGCAACAAGACCCAGGTGCTGGACTTGCCGCAGTCGAACTTGTCCTCCGAAATGGCCGTGCAGTTGTTCTTGGTCGCCATGCACGCTCCAGTCTTGCACGCTTCGCCGCTGGTGCACACGTTGCCGTCGTCGCAGCTGGCACCGTCCGCGCTCGGGGTGTGCT
>CAXRHS010000291.1:0-3430 GCA_964230235.1 Myxococcota bacterium | reverse complement strand
CGCGTAACGGGAAGTAGCGGCCTTGGCGTCATCAGCACCGGCGCTGGCGTCGCAGAACTGGCCGGCGTTCTGGTCGACAGCCCGGCAAAAGGTGCGGCAACTGGCGGCGGCATGGGCGTTGCGGCTGCTTTTGGTGCAACGGTGCGCCTTGCCGGTTGCCGGCTCGCCCACAACCGCGTCGCGGGCGGCGTTGCCACCGAGGCGGGTGCACGGCTCGCTGCGCAGGGCGTGCTTGTCGACCACACCTTGCCCGGTCAGGAAGGCGCCGGCTACGGCTTCGCGGTCAGCAAAGGGGGCGAACTGGAGGCGGCGGCAGCGCTGGTGGTGCACGCCCTGGGCGCAGGTGTGTTTGTTCACGCGTCGACGGCCAGGCTGACCGATTGCGCGGTGCGCGACGTTGCCTTTTCGACCGTGCAGGTGTTCGGCGCGCAACCTGTCAAGCTCGGCGCTGGAATCGCCGCCTACGATGGGCGCGAGTTCGCGGTGCAGCGCGTGTCCGTCGCTAGCATTGGCAGCGCAGGCATCTTGCTGCAGGACTGCGTCAACGCCACGGTGACAGAAACGGTGGTCAGCGGCGGGTTGTACGGCCTGGTCAACGAAGGCAAGACGACCACGACCACCAAACACAACGCGGTCTTTGGCAACACGTTGGCAAACCGCAGCGGCAGCCAGGGCCTGTCGGTGCCGCCACCGCCCACGTTGGTGCTTCCAGGCTCGGCCAATTGACCTGGTTGCTTGCTGCGCAGTGATGCCAGGGCCTACTTGACCACCACCGGCACGGCCTTGACGTTGTCGCCCTCGTTCGACTCGTAGACCTTGCCCAGGCCATCGACCTCGACAATCAGGAACGCCGCACCCTTGGCAAAACCTGCCGGCACCGTCACCTTCGACGCGCCGGTCACCGCCGTCAGCGCAAACCCGCCATTGGCCAAAACCGCAGGGTTGGTGTCGTACTTGTAGATTTCGGCGTCGTCGGCAGAGACCTTGTCGTCCTTGCTCAGGTAGGCCCGCGTGGCGAACGCGACGCCGGTCGTGCAGGTGCCATTGTTGACGCCCTTGAACAGCAGCGTGTATTGGGTGCCCGCCACCAGATCCTGGCCCGCCGTGCCAATCGAAGCTTCGGTCACGGTCAGGTTCGGCGCGACGATCGACAGCTGCTTGCAGACCGTGTTGTTGGCCTTGCTGACCTCGGCAATCGTGCCGGCAGGGTCAATGGTCACACAGGCCTGGTAGGCACCCGGCAATACTTGGTACGGCGTCGTCGCCTTGAAGGTGCCGGCCGAGGCGCCCATCGTGTGGTCCAGGATCGGCCCGGGTGGCGCGGTCCAGGTCTGGCCAATCTGGTTGGCGCCGATCGGCGGCGACAGCCACGACGTCTTCCACAGCGCCTTGTTGAAATCCGGTGCTCCCGGGGGCAGCAAGCCGCAAGCCACGGGCACAGACGGCGCGGGTCCCGTCACGGCACCGGAGACGGTCTTGTTGTCCACGATGACCGAGCAGTTCAGTGGCTTGCCGAACGGAAACGCGTCGCCAGTCAGCGTGCCAAAGAAGGCAACGCCTTGGTAGTTGGCGGGCGACACGACGATGGTGGCTGCGAGGTCGGGCAAATCGAACAGGTTCACGGGCAGGCATTGTACGTTGTCCGCGGGGTTGGTGTCCCAGGACTCGGGCTGTCCAGCCGCAGCCACCACGGCCTTGACACACAACCATGCTGGGCCGTTGACCAGTTCCGGCGTCGTCACGCTGACGGTCACCGTGGTGTCGCTGGCCGTGCCAATCGCTGCCTGACCTACTGGCTTGGCGACCGCGGTGTCGTTGGCGTCGAGCTTGTCGTCCAGCGACCGAAACACCTGCACGTGCACGGTACCAGCCGCGACCGGGTCGCTGTTCTTGACCGCTGCGAGGATCGAGAACGCCTTGTTGTTCTGCAGCTTGGCATTGGCCAGGGGCGACCCGTCCGCCATCGTCACGGCAGTCAACGACAGTTGCGGCGTGTGGACCACCACGGGCGTGCACAAGGTGTTGTTGCTGACATTGGCTTCGCCGGCCATGTTGATGGTTGCGCAGAGGTGCTTGTAGTTTGATAGCGGCGCCTTGAGCTGCGTCCAGTTGCCCGTGAACGTGGCCGTCGCCGGCTTGGTGGTCGGCGCGGCAAAGTCAAAGTACGGCTTGGCAATCGGGGTGGTCTGAACCAAATGTGCATGGGGTCCTTGGTTGCTTGGTTCGGAATTCAGTGTCACCGACAGCGAACCCGACACCGCGTTGCCAGGCGACTTGCCGACCATCGCGACTGTCACAGTGGTCGTGAATGGCTGGTAGGTTCCGCCGGGCGGTGGGTATACGATCTTATCAGTTGTCAACTTGATGTCTGTCAAGGTCGCGTCGGGCGGCGGCAAACAACCGGCGATTTTGGTGTTGGCACACTTGGCGGCGCTGCAGGCGTCGGTGGTGCAGGCATCCTTGTCGTCGCAGTCCGCGTTGCCCGTGCACGGCTTGCAGTTGGCAATCACCGCAAACACGCAGTCGCCCGTCGCGGCGTCGCAGCTGTCGGCGGTGCAGGCGTCGCTGTCCTTGCAGGCCTTGGCGGTCGCTTTGCAGGTGCTTGCCGCGCACGCCTCCGTCGTGCAGGGCTGGCCGTCGTCGCACGCCGCGGTGTTGGCGACCTGCTTGCAGCCGGCCTTGGGGTCACAGCTGTCGTCGGTGCAGCTGTTGGCGTCATCGCAGTTGACGGTGGTGCCGCCGCACTTGCCGGCCGCGCACACATCGCCGCTGGTGCATGCGCTGTTGTCGTTGCACGGCAAGGTGTTGGGCGCAGACTGGCAGCCGGCCGCGCCGCCGCAGGTGTCATTGGTGCAAGGGTTGCCGTCGTCGCAGCCCTTCTCGTCGGTCGCGCCGTTGCAGTCGTTGTCGATGCCGTCGCACGCTTCCGTCGCTGGGTTGGTCGGCGTGCAACTGGGGCTTGCGCTGTCGACGGTCGCCGTATCGGCGCCGCCATCGGGGGCTACGACTTCGGGAGCCGCGACCTCCGGGGCTGCGTCCGGGCCGGCTTCGGCCGCGACTTCTGCTGCAACTTCTGCTGCAACTTCTGGGGTGACTTCAGGCGCCACTTCCTCGGCGGCATCGGGCGCTGCATCCAGCGCGGTGCCGTCGACGGCCTCCGCTGCTGCGTCTGGTGCGGCGTCACCGCTTGTGTCCACGGCCGCGTCTTGCGCGACCTCCGAGTCCACCGCCGCATCGACCACTTCGGCCGCGACCTCGGCCGTCGAGGCGTCCACGCCCGTATCGACGTTGGTGTCGGGGGCAACGTCCTCGGCGACTTCTGAGGCGACTTCTGGGACAACCTCAGCCGTGGCATCCGACGAAGTCGCGTCGGGAGCGCGCGTCGCGGTTTCGGTCGCCCCGCCGTCGCCTTGCCCCGCGGTTTCGGCTT